>CALLRY010000275.1:0-1304 GCA_938014285.1 uncultured Collinsella sp.
CCTCGCCTATGGCGCCATCCGCGAGGCGCATGAAAAGGGTCAGCAGGCCTACGTGATTTGTCCGCTCGTGGAGCCGAGTGACTCGGCCGATGAGCTGGAAGACGTGCCCGGTATCGCCCGCGACGACGAGGGCCGCGTGACGGTCCCCGTGCCACTGCACGATACGGCAACCGAGCTCGACCGCCTGCGTCTGGCGTTGCCGGGTCTTGCCATCGAGCGCCTTCACGGCCGTATGCCAGCGGGGGAGAAGGATCGGGTCATCGATGCCTTCAAGCGTGGCGAGATCGACGTGCTCGTCTCGACTACGGTGGTCGAGGTGGGCGTCGACGTGCCTAACGCCACCGTTATGGTCATCGAGAACGGTGAGCGCTTTGGCTTGGCGGCCTTGCACCAGCTGCGCGGTCGCGTGGGCCGCGGCAGCGTGTCGGGCACCTGCCTGGTTATGACGCACTCCAAGGGCAACGGCGGCGCCTCGGCGGCGCAAGACCGTCTCCAGTCGCTCGAAAAGACTTCGGACGGCTTTACGCTCGCCCAGATGGACCTGCGTCTGCGCCACGAGGGCGAAATCCTGGGGTACCGCCAGCATGGCGGCGTGACCTTGCGCTTTGTGGACCTGGACGCCGATGAGGACCTTATCGAATGGGCCCATTTGGACGCGGTCGAGCTCTTGCGGTATGCTTGCAACCTTGACTCTGTGGCGACGCGTCCCTTGCGCGACGCGGTCGCCATGCGTTATCGACATATCTTTAAGGAGGTCAGCGGAGGATGAGAATCATCGGCGGCGAATGGCGCGGTCGTAAGATCGAGGAGCCCCGTGGTCGCGATGTCACCCGCCCCACGACTGATCGCGTGCGCGAGTCGTGCGCATCTATGGTCATGTCGGCATTCGACTTCGATCTGGACGAGGTTCGTGTGCTGGACGCCTTTGGCGGCTCCGGCGCCTTGGGCATCGAGATGCTCTCGCGTGGTGCCCGCTCGCTCACCACGTTCGAGATCGATCGCAACGCTGCTCGTCTGATTACCAAGAATATCGAGTCGCTGTGCCGTGACCGTGCGCGTTGGCGCGTGGTGACGGGTGACGTGCTGGCGAGCGCCTCGCGCGGCCGCGTGCCGGGCGGTCCCTTTGACCTGGTCCTGCTCGATCCGCCCTATGCTTTTGGCGCTGAGCCGGTCGAGGAACTGCTGCAGAACCTGGCTCAGCAAGGCTTGCTGGCGCAGGGTGCCTACGCGCTCTTTGAGCACGCTGCCGCCGACGCGGGCGCTCACCCGACCGGTTTTGAGACCGTGCGCGAGAAGCGCTACGG
>CALLRY010000276.1:0-3028 GCA_938014285.1 uncultured Collinsella sp.
CCTCGCTGGCCGCGCCATGCTGGTTAAGAAGGCCCAGACGATTCCTATCGAGTCCATCGTCCGCGGCTATCTGACCGGTTCGGGCAAGAAGACCTACGACGAGAACGGCACCGTCTGCGGCATCCAGCTGCCTGAAGGCCTGACCGAGGCTTCCAAGCTTCCTGAGCCGCTGTTCACGCCGTCCACGAAGGCCGAGATCGGTGACCACGACGAGAACATCTCGTTTGAGCGTTGCTGCGAGATCGTGGGCGAGGACATCGCCACGCAGATTCGTGACCTTTCCCTCAAGATCTACAAGGCTGCCGCCGAGTACGCCGCGACCCGTGGCATCATCATTGCCGACACCAAGTTCGAGTTTGGTGTCATCGATGGCAAGGTCACGCTGATCGACGAGTGCCTCACGCCCGACTCCAGCCGTTTCTGGCCTGCTGCCAGCTACGAGGAGGGCAAGATCCAGCCTAGCTACGACAAGCAATTCGTCCGCAATTGGCTCAAGGCCAACTGGGATATGACGGGGGAGACCCCGCACCTGCCCGCCGAGGTCATCGATGGCACGTCCGAGCGCTATCGCGAGGCCTTCCAGATCATCACGGGCTCCCAGTTCACAAGCATGAAGGAGAACGCATAAGTGAGTACCCGTAGCGCCACGAACAAGCGCACGCAATCCCACGAAGTTACCGGGGTTGCGCGCAAGTCTGCCGCATCTGCTAAGCCCGCCCGCCAAGCAGCGAGCTCCGTTCGCGTCGTGCCGGCTTCGTCTAAGGCACGCCGCAAAGAGCTCGAGAAGGGCGAGAACCTCGAGGGCCTCTCTAAAGAGGAGAAGCGCGCCCGCAAGGCCAAGCAGCGCGCCAAGGAGGACCGCATCTATACGGTGTCGAATATCCTCCTCAAGCAGGACGAGGACTACACCAAGCGCCGTCGCATCTGGTGGATTGTGCTCGCCATTGGCATGGTGCTCGTCGTGGCAATTTGGGCCTCGCTGTACTTCGCTCCCGCTGGCATGGTGTCCAGCCCTGTCCAGATGGTCGGCATCGTTTTGTCCTATGTCATCATCCTAGGTGACTTTATCTACGACTTCGCTCGTATTCGTCCCTTGCGCAACATGTACCGCGCGCAGGCCGAGGGCATGTCCGAGAACAAGCTCAACGCTCTTATTGAGCGCGCGGCTGCCGAGGAGGACCAGAAGGACTCCAAGAAGAAGTAGCGTTTGCATACATACTTATCGCTAAGATATAAGGCGCGTCGTTTTTGCGGCGCGCCTTTTTACTGTTCTATAGATAGATGGAGTGGCACATGATTCGAGCTGCCCTGACGGTCGAAGAGGCTCTGGAGGGCATGAAGGCCCTGGAGCCCAAGATTAAAAACTACGCGCGCCTGGTCGTCCGCAAGGGCGTAAACGTCAAGCCCGGCCAGGAGGTCGTCGTTCAGTCTCCGGTCGAGTGCGCGCCGTTTGCGCGCGTGGTGGTCGCGGAGGCCTATGCTGCCGGCGCCGGCCACGTGACGGTCATTTGGGCCGATGATGCCGTGACGAGGCTCACGTACGAGCATGTCGAGAAAAGCTATTTTGAGCAGACGTCCGAGTGGAAGCGCATGCAGCTGGATTCCTTGGCCCAGGATGGTGCCTGCTTTGTCTTTATCGAGGGTGCGGATCCTGCGGCCCTCAAGGGCATCGATCCAGCCAAGCCGGCCGCGGCATCAAAGGCGAGGAATACGCAGTGCAAAGTTTTCCGCCGTGGACTGGATTACAACATCAATCCGTGGTGCATCGCCGGCGCTCCGGTCGTGGCTTGGGCGCACGAGGTGTTCCCGGGAGACGCCGATGAGGTTGCAATCTATAAGCTGTGGAATGCGATTCTGCACACCGCGCGCGCCGATGGCCAGGACCCAGAGAGCGACTGGGAACTCCATGACGCCGCATTCGAAAAGAACCTGCGTTTCCTGAACGACAATCGTTTCGACTACCTGCATTACACCGCGGCAAATGGAACCGATCTGACGATTGGCATGACGAAAGGTCACGAGTGGGCCGGCGGCAAGGGCAAGACGCCCGATGGGCACCCCTTCTTCCCCAACATTCCCACCGAGGAAGTCTTCACTTCGCCCGATCGCATGCGCGCCGACGGTATCGTGTACTCGGCCATGCCGCTCATCCATCACGGCAATAAGGTCGAAGATTTTTGGATTAAGTTCGAGGGCGGCCGCGTGGTGGACTACGACGCCCGCGTGGGCAAGGCAACGCTCGCAAGTATCATCGATACTGACGAGGGCGCTGCTCACCTGGGAGAGGTCGCGCTCATTTCCAAGAACACGCCGATCCGCGAAAGTGGTGTTCTGTTCTACAATACGCTCTATGACGAGAACGCTAGCTGCCATCTCGCGCTAGGTGTCGGTTTCCCCGAATGCATCGAGGGTGGGTATGACATGTCCAAGGAGGAGCTTCTGGAGCATGGCGTTAACGTCTCGAGCACGCACGTCGATTTTATGATCGGCACGGACGACATCGATATTGTGGGCATTACGCCTGAGGGACGTGAAGTTGTGATTTTCCAGAACGGCCAATGGAGTTGGGAATAGTCCCAGACCGTGGTACAATGCCACCCGCGGGCCGTTAGCTCAGCTGGCAGAGCAGGGGACTTTTAATCCCAAGGTCCAGGGTTCGAACCCCTGACGGCCCACCCAAAGATTGTTGAGACGGTCAACTTCGGTTGGCCGTCTTTTTTGTTGCCGGTGCACGGGTTCGAACCCGTATCTAGCTATATATAAGAACGCTTGGCGAACAAAACCCGCCTTTTACCGACCGATGGGAAACAAATAACTGATGCCTTTGGAGTAAAGTAGCGCTCCAGAGATGACCGATGTCTCAATACACATAAAACAGCTGGTCATCGCCAATATCAGAAGCCAATGCTTCAGTTTTAACCTCAGTGATGCGACTGAGGGACCTATTCATTTGTGAACAAAATATGGAGTGCGCGATTCCCGCCCCCGGGGCCCCTCCGGTCTGGCAATATATCTCCTTGCCGCGCGG
>CALLRY010000277.1:0-2182 GCA_938014285.1 uncultured Collinsella sp.
TTTTCCGTTGACCGACGCCGGGGTCCCCGCCATAATACTTTCGGTTCACGCACGAATCCGCTGCCAGAGACAGCCGGCGCAAACGGGCATCGCCCGCGAGCTTAATGGGATATCCCGCCAGCCGAGGTGGTCGAGTAGATATGTCTTCTCGCCCCCGTCGCTCATGCAGCGCGGGGGCTTTCTTTTTGGACATGCCCCCGTCACGTCCTTGTGGCGGACCGAAATCGAGGAGGTGTAATTCATGCCCCAGCAGTACAAAATCGACAAGGTTGCAGAGATCGAGTCCCGTATCGCCGAGAACGCCGGTCTGTTCGTCGTCAACTACAACGGTCTGACGGTTAAGCAGGCTCAGGAGCTGCGTCATCAGCTTCGCGAGTGCGGCGCCGAGATGAAGGTCTACAAGAACAACCTGGTCAAGATCGCTCTCAAGAACCAGGAGCAGCCCGAGCTCGACGAGATCCTCGCCGGCCCCGTCGCTTATGTGTTCTACGAGTCCGAGCCGGTCGAGGCCGCTAAGGCCCTTAAGGACTTCTCCGCTAAGTCCAAAGGCGTCCTTGAGATCAAGGGCGGTATCTCCGACGGCAAGGCCGTTTCCGCTGATGATGTTAAGGCTATCGCCGAGCTGCCCACCAAGGATCAGCTTCTCGGCCAGATCGCCGGTCTCATCTCCGGTTTCGCTCGCGACATCGCTGTCTGCGTCAACGGCGTTTCCTCTGGTCTCGCTCGTTCGATCCAGCAGGTCTCCGAGCAGAAGGCAGCCTAGTCGCTGTTTTCATCCGCGGCGGCAACGCCGCACCCCTGGCGCATTCGCGCCGTGTTTTAACTGATCTCCGTGCACAGACACGGAAACCGAAAGGACTTAGAAATGGCTAAGCTTACCACCGATGAGATCATCGATGCTCTTAAGGAAATGACCCTTCTCGAGGCTTCCGAGCTCGTTAAGGCTATCGAGGACACCTTCGGCGTTTCCGCCGCTGCTCCTGCCGCCGTTGTCGCCGCTCCCGCTGCTGGCGCTGCTGAGGCCGAGGAGAAGACCGAGTTTGACGTCGTGCTCGAGGGCTTCGGCGACAACAAGATCCAGGTCATCAAGGCCGTCCGTGAGCTCACCAACCTTGGCCTGAAGGAGGCCAAGGAGGTCGTCGAGGGCGCTCCCAAGGCTGTTCTCGAGGGTGCCAAGAAGGAGGACGCCGAGGCTGCCAAGGAGAAGCTCGAGGCTGCTGGCGCTGCTGTCACCCTCAAGTAATCAGGCTTTCTCGCCAGATTTCTTTGCAGACGGGGTTCGCATTGCGAGCCCCGTCTTTTTCGTTATGATCCCTCTATTTTGCTGACTCGGCATGCAAATTGCTTCCGCTTGCGGTGCTTTGGGGTCGCTACCGTTGGGCGATAAAGTTGCACCATTCGAGCAATAATTTGCGTTGACCTGCTGAAGAATGGCGCTTGCCTGCATTAACGTTAATTAACAGCGGTAAGATAATCCGGTATCGCAATTTGGTCTGCGGCCGGTGAGCCGCATGCACGGGCGCTATTTGCGCCTGCGAAAGGATCCCTGAATACTATGAAGGCAATCATCCCCGCCGCCGGTCTTGGCACGCGTTTTCTGCCTGGCACCAAGTGCACGCCCAAAGAGATGCTGCCGGTTCTCGACAAGCCGGTCATCCAGTATGTCGTCGAGGAGGCACTCGACCCCGAGGAGGTCGACGACGCCATCATCGTTACCTCGCCCGGCAAGCCCGAGCTGCTGAACTACTTCCAGCCCGACCGTTCGCTCGAGAACCTGCTGCGCGAGCGCGGTAAGGACGCCTACGCCGACGCTGTCGCCCATGCGGGCGGTATGCCGGTCGACTTCCGCTATCAGTACGAGCCCAAGGGTCTCGGTCACGCCATTCGCTCTGCCGCCGACGCTGTGGCAGGGGAGAACTTCCTGGTTCTTCTGGGCGACTACGTTGTGCCCAACCGTGATATCTGCGACAAGATGCTGGCCGTCTCCAAGGAGCACGGTGGCGCTTCGGTTATCGCCGTTGCCGCGTGTGCTCCCGAGGAAGTTAGCCGCTACGGCGTTATCGCCGGTGAGCGCGTGGGCTCGCTCGAGGGCGCCGAGGATGTTGCCGATGGCGAGCCAGGTGCCGTGTGGCGTATCGGCGGCCTGGTGGAGAAGCCTGCCCCCGAGGCGGCTCCGTCCAAC
>CALLRY010000278.1:0-4611 GCA_938014285.1 uncultured Collinsella sp.
TACATGGGGACCATTGAGGCCGGCGCCGGTCCCGCCCGCACCCATGAGGCGGCGGCGCGCGCCACCGAGGCGGCAACGCAGGCAAGTGACGCGGCAGCCAAGGCGGCGCAGGCGGCAAGCTGGAGTGCGCAGGCTGCCAATGCGGCGACGGCTCAGATGACGGGTACCGGTGCGGCTGGTCCGACTCCGGTGAAGGGTCCGTTCCAGTCATTCCCGTATTGGGCCGTGTGCTGGCTGCTGTTCTTTTTACTGATGTTCCTGTTTGGTGCCGGCCCCTTTGCTGCGCTGATCTTCTTCACGATTCCCATCTATCACTGGGTGGCGCGTGCACTCGATGGCGATTGGGCGCGCGGGGATATTCAGGTTGGTCCGGCACCGGTGGCGGTCAGGGCCCAGGGGAAGGATACTTCTGCGGAACCTGATGCTGACGTGGCTACCGCGGCCACCGCTGAGCCATGTGCCAAAGAAGGTGACGAATGATGAAGCTTTCGCATGAATCCAAGCTGCGCCTGGGCGTCGGCATCGGAGCGTTTGTACTGATTATCGGGCTTGTTTTTGGCGTTTCGCGGACTTTGATTCATTTTGATGGCCCGTGGGATCTCGACGATGTTATACCCGGCTTGTCCGGTATGGACGATGTGGTTGATGACGACGATTTTATGAACGATGGCGGTAACTATTCCGCTCGGCCTCAGCAGCTTTCGTGTACGACCTTTGATGCCGATGAGTTTCGCTACCTCGATTTCGATATCGATGCGGCTACGGTGGACGTCAAGGTTATTGATGGTAACAAGGCTCGCGTTATCGAGCGGGGACGCGTTGCCAATGGTATGGATGCCTCCAAGGCCGCGACGCAGAACATCGCATCCGTCGAGGACTCGACGCTCAAGGTTTCCCAGTTTGGAAGTGATGACGGTAAGGCAATCGATCGCTCAGTTACGGTCGAGCTGCCGCGCCGTGTTGCCGAACATCTGAAGGGAGTCAACGCGCACGTGGGCTCGGGTGATCTGCAGATTGCCGGTGTCACCTGTGATGGTTTCGACCTTTTCCTGGGTGCGGGAGATGTAGAGTTTGCGGGCAGCGTGACTGATTCGCTCAGTGCTGAGGTCGGTTCGGGCGATGTGACGTTCGAGCTCTACCAGGCCCCCGCGAAGTCGATGGACGTGAGTGTGGGCTCGGGCGATGTGGAGATGATGGTTCCGAACTCGACGGGCTTTAAGGCGAGCCTTACCTTGGGCAGCGGCGACTTCGAGAGCGATTTCCTTCCGCTTGGCTACGACGGCGAGACCATTTTGAATCTTGAATTCGATAACGGCGATAAGTCTGCTACGTATCGTTTTGAGGTCGGTTCGGGCGACATGTCATTTGATTCAGAGTGACGGGCGGTTATCGAAGACTTATATACCATAGCTGCGCTGTTTGATGGAGGCGCCGGAGCCGTGACGGGCTCCGGCGCCTTTGCCTTTACAATGGGGTCATGGAACAGATTATCTTGAACATACTCGAGGCTCTGCGTCGCGGCGAGACCGTGGACGACAAAGCGCTCGTCAAACTGATACATGCCGAGGCGCGCCGTGAGGGTGCCGACAAACGCGATTTGGCCAAGCGCCGTCTGCTGCCGTTCTACCAGCGGGTTAAACGTGAGGAGCCGGTTCGGTGGGCTGCGTGGAATGTCGATTCCGATCTGGAGCGTCAACTGCTGCAGGTCCTGCGTATGAAGCCGCGCCGAACGGCCTCGGGCGTGGCGACCATTACCGTCATTACCAAGCCCTGGCCATGCTCGGGCGATTGCCTGTTTTGCCCCAACGATCTGCGCATGCCCAAGAGCTATCTGCACGCCGAGCCGGCATGCGCCCGTGCGGAGCAAAATTGCTTTGACCCGTATCTGCAGGTGAGCGCTCGCCTGACCGCGCTTTCGCAGATGGGGCATGCGACCGATAAGATCGAGCTCATTGTGCTTGGCGGTACCTGGAGCGACTATCCGGAAGGCTATCAGACATGGTTTATGTCGGAGCTTTTCCGTGCACTCAATGACGATGCCGTCGCCGGCGTGGCGGCCAACCCCATGTTGGCACGTCCGGGCATCAGCCGTGCCGAGGCGGGGCGCCTGTGGTAGCAGAGCGCCGTGAGCGCTATCGGGCCGCCGGCATTGCGACAGACGAGGTCGAGCTTGCTGCCGGCGTTGCCGACGAGCAGGGGCGTGTGGATGCTGCCGTGGGCGGCTATAACCGTGCGGTGCGTCGTCTGTACGGTCCCGGTACGCCGTGGGGCGAGGTCACTGAGTGGCAGACGGCAACGATGGAGGAGCTTGAGCGTCAGCAGCGCATCAACGAGACGGCGAAGCATCGCGTGGTGGGGCTCGTTATCGAGACGCGCCCCAGGCGCTCACGCTTATCCGCCGCCTGGGTTGCACCAAGATTCAGATGGGCATCCAGAGCCTCAACCAGCACCTGCTCGATATCAACGAGCGTCGCATTTCGGTGGCTCAGATCGAGCGGGCGTTTTCGCTTGCGCGTCTGTTTGGCTTTAAGATCCACGCGCATTTTATGCTCAACTTGCTGGGCGCCACGCCCGAGGGGGACAAGCGCGACTACGAGCGCTTTATGACCGAGGGGGCCTTTATGCCCGACGAGGTCAAGGTCTACCCGTGCGCGCTCATCGAGGGCTCGCGTCTGGTGGGCCGCTATGAGCGCGGCGAGTGGCGCCCCTATACCGAGGAAGAACTGCTCGATGTGCTGGCCGACGACATCGTGGTGACGCCGGCGTTCTGCCGCATCAGCCGCATGATCCGCGACTTTAGCTCCGACGACATCATGGTGGGCAACAAGAAGCCCAACCTGCGTCAGCTCGTTGAGAACCGCCTGGCTGCTCGGGGTGACGGTGCGACGGTGCGCGAGATTCGCTATCGCGAGATCAGTACCGCGGGTGCCGACCTGGATGAACTGTCTCTTGATGAGGTCGCTTACGAGACGCCGGTGACGCGTGAACGCTTTTTGCAGTGGGTGACGCCCGAAGGCAAGATCGCCGGCTTTTTGCGTCTGTCGCTGCCCGTTCGCGCTTTTGTTGCCGCACATGCGGACGAGTTGCCGACGATGCCGGACGAGGCGATGATTCGCGAGGTACACGTGTATGGCATGGCGGCGCGCGTGGGGGATCAAGGCCAGGCAGCCCAGCACCATGGATTGGGACGGTCGCTGGTGGAGCGTGCGTGCCATATTGCTCGGGACGCGGGCTATGCGCGCATCAACGTGATCAGCGCGATTGGTACGCGCGAGTACTATCGCCATCTTGGATTTTATGACTATGGCCTTTATCTGCAAAAGGAGCTCTAGATGAACAAGCCGAGTGTTTCTGCCGGCGTCGTTGCCGGCGTTGCTCTGGGAGCCGCGGCGCTTGGTGCGGCCGCCGTTGCTGTTCGTGCTGCCTGTCTGCAGGTTGCGCGAACCCGCAATGGGTTGGCGCGTGTGAAGCGCGTGCACGACGAGGGCGGCGACGAAGTCCGCGTATTGGTACAAGGCGGCGTCTACCAAAGTGCAAGCTACGTTGGCGAGCGTTGGGCGGAGCCCGTCTTTACGTACTATCGTTCGTTTGACGACGTGTTTGAGGCCGAGGATGCGATGCGCGACGCTTACGGTCACGGTATCGACCGCATGCTTATGCTGGGCGGCGGCGGGTTTGCCTATCCCAAGTTCGCGCTGATGTCGCACGAGGACTTGTGCATGGACGTTATCGAGTATGACGGAGAGATTACGCGCCTAGCGCGCCGCTGGTTCTACCTGGACGAGCTGGAGCGTGCGGTGGGCGACCGCTTGCGGGTGATTACCGCTGAGGCTCGCTCGTATTTGGGTGTGACGAGCGTGGGCCATCGTCGCTACGACGTGGTCGTGAGCGATTGCTTTGGCGGTGTCGAGCCCGTACGCGAGCTGGCGACGGTTGAGGCGTTGCGTTTGGTGCGAGGCAGCCTGAACCCCGGGGGTATCTACGTTGCCAATATCGTGAGCGCAAACGAGGGGAGCGACGTAACGTTCCTGCGCGATTGCGCCGCCACGGCGCTCGAGGTGTTCGCCCACGCCTGGGTGGTCCCATGTGGCGATGCAGAGTTCGGCGGCGAGGAGAATTATCTGCTCATCGCCAGCGACGGCGACTACGCCTTTGCCGAAGCTGTGCCCTTCGACACCGACTTCCTCGGCACCGTCCTTCACGACAAGTAAGTCTCCCCGTCCCAAAAAGGACTGGTCTTAGGCGTGGTCGCGCCAGCTGAGGACGCGCTGCTTCATGCCCTCGATGTCGAGCACGCCTTCGGCGAAGCCTTTGCGCACGAGCTCTTCGGGAACAAACTCGTCGTAGCGGTCAAAATAAGGCACCTCGCCGGGATAGACGAGCTCGATGGGATCGAAGTCTTTCTCGGCCTCGGCGGCGAGCACCTCAAAGAACGTCTCCTCGTCGGCCTTCATTTTAAACTGCATAAAGTACGGGCGTGACGGGTCGAGTCCGCGAAGGCCCAGCTCCGCGGCACATTTAATCTTGAGCATGCGCTCGAGTGCCAAAAAGGCGTAGCTGCCCAACCAGGGGAAGAGCACCCAGGTGTCGCCGCCCAGGTTAATGAGTGGC
>CALLRY010000279.1:0-1816 GCA_938014285.1 uncultured Collinsella sp.
GCAGAATCGCGAGCTTGTAGATGGTCGCGATTTTCCGATTATCCGCTACTGCTCCGAGCTGTCACGCTTCCATATCGAGCCGCGCAACCTGCGTCAGTACGTGTCTTCCGCCAACCGCGAGTCCTCGATGTTTGAGCAGGTGCTCGTGAGCATGCTCGGAATGGATACCTCCGATGACGAGCGCGACGCCAAGCTCGAGCGTGCGTTTAAGAAGCTTCACGACCTGACGGAAGGTGTGCACACTGCGCTGCTCAAGAACCGCGTTTTTGAGTCGCTCAATGCCGTGGTCGAGGACGCCGACATCGATGCACTCGATGAGGAAATCACACGTTCCGAGTCCACCAAGGCCAAAAACGAAGAGACAGCCGCGCCGGCTTCGCACGAGGATTCTCTCGTAAAGCCGCTCAAGGTCGTCGCCCCTTCGCAATCCGGCACCGCTACCGCGGGCAAATAACCGCTGCCGAAATTTCGGCAACCCATTGAAAGGTCATGTAATGTACGACTTCGAATCTCAAATCGTCGACATCCCCGACTATCCCGAGCCCGGAGTCATCTTTAAAGACATCACGCCGCTCTTTGGCAATCCCGAGGCGCTCAAAGCCATGACCGATGCCCTCGCCGAGCACTTTGCCGGCATGGGAATCACCAAGGTCGTGGGTCCCGAGGCTCGCGGCTTTATGGTTGGCGTACCGGTGGCTGTAGCACTTGGCGCCGGCTTTGTTCCCGCACGTAAACCGGGCAAGCTGCCGCGCGAGACCGTAAGCCAGAGCTACGAGCTCGAGTACGGAACGGATTCCATTGAGATCCATGCCGACGCTATCAGCTCTAAAGATACCGTGTTGATTCTGGACGACTTGGTCGCGACGGGCGGAACCGTCGAGGCAACAGGTAAACTGGTACGAGATATGGGCGCAAAGCTTGTCGGTTACGGTTGTATCCTTGAGCTTGCGTTTCTCAACCCGCGCGAGAAGCTCACGCCGTCTGATGACGATGTGGAGCTCTTTAGCCTGGTGACGGTGGACTAGCCGTTACCCTTAGTTACTGGAAAGGAAGCTACATGCGCACAGCAAACACGCACAAAAACATGGCACGCTGCGCTGCTACGGCAACCCTCGCTTGTGTTTTGGGCTTGGGCCTCGCGGCTCCTGCCTACGCCGATACCGCATCCGACCTTGCCGCTGCTCGTACTAAGCTCGAGCAGATCGGTACCCAAACCCAGCAGATTTACGATGAGCTCGCCACGCAGACGCAGGCGCTCGATCAGACTGCTGGCGAGATCACGCAAAAGCAGCAGGAGATCGCCGATGGTCAGGCCAAGCTCTCGACCTATGTCGCCGGCGAGTACAAAACCGGCGGTCTGAGCCTGCTTCAGGTTCTGACGAGTGTCGATGACCTGAGCGATATGCTCAACCGTCTGTTCTACTACGGCAAAGTTTCCGATAAGCAAGCTCAGACCATTCAAGAGGTCAAGGAGCTTAAGCAGCAGCTCACCGATAAGCAGGCCGAGCAGGAAAAGAACGTCGCCGCCACGCAAAAGAAGGTCGACGAGGTTAACGCCCAGCAGGCTGAAGCCCAGAACGTCGTAAACTCCCTGGATTCACAGCTGCAGGCCGAGCTTGCCGCCGAGGCCGAGGCCAACGCCGCGCTGCAGGCTGGCATCAACGCCAGCACCGCCGAGAAGGCCACGGTGAGCAACGAGACTGCCGGCACGACCGAGAACACCAACAATGGTGGCCAGACCAGCAATAACAACAACCAGGGCGGCAACACTCCGGCTCCTACGCCGGCACCTGCTCCGACGCCGCAGCCCCCCGCA
>CALLRY010000280.1:0-1864 GCA_938014285.1 uncultured Collinsella sp.
GCAGGGCGAGCCCGACGAGTACGGCAACTACCCCGGCCCCATGGATCCCTTCCCCGCGCAGCGCGGTGAGTTTTACACCTACGACGACCTGTCGGTAGAGCTCGTAGACTACGTGCGCGACATGGGATATACGCATATCGAGGTCATGCCGCTTATGGAGCATCCCTTCGATGGCTCCTGGGGCTACCAGACGACCGGCTACTACGCCGCCACCTCGCGCTACGGCAACCCGCAGCAGCTCATGCACTTTATCGATGCGTGCCACGAGGCAGGCATCGGCGTGATCATGGACTGGGTGCCCGGTGGCTTTTGTGCCGACTCCCACGGCCTTGCCACTTTTAACGGTCACATGCTGTTTGAGCACGAGATTCACCCCAACTGGGGCACGCACAAGTTTGACTTTGCCCGCGGCGAGGTCCGCTCCTTCCTGGTCTCCAACGTGCTGTATTGGCTCGAGAACTTCCACGTTGACGGCATTCGCATGGACGGCGTGTCCAGCATGCTGTACCTCAACTTTGGCATCGACGATCCGGGCCAAAAGAAGTTCAACAAGTACGGTACCGAGGAGGACCTGGACGCCAGCGCGTTTATCCGCCAGGTCAACTGCGCCGTGGAGGCCCACTTCCCTGACGTGATGATGATGGCCGAGGAGTCTACCGCGTGGCCGCTCGTGACCTATCCGCCCCAGGACGGCGGCCTGGGCTTCCACTACAAGTGGGACATGGGCTGGATGAACGACACCCTGCACTACATGCAGACCGATTTTCCGTGGCGCCCCGGCAACCACGGTCTGCTCACGTTCTCCATCATGTACGCCTTTACCGAGAACTTCATCTGCCCGCTGAGCCACGACGAGGTCGTGCACGGCAAGTGCTCGCTCATCGGCCGCATGCCGGGCGACTGGTGGCGCCAGTTTGCCGGTCTGCGCACGGTGGCTTTCTACCAGATGACGCACCCCGGTGCCAAGCTCAACTTTATGGGCAACGAGATCGGCCAGTTTATTGAGTGGCGCTACTACGAGTCCATCCAGTGGTTCCTGACCGAGGAGTACGAGACCCACCGTCATCATCAGGCGTTCATCAAGGCGCTCAACCACCTGTACACCGCCGAGCCCGCACTGTACGAGCGCGGCTACACCGACGACGGCTTTACCTGGATCGACGCGGACAACTCCAAGCAGTCCATCGTGAGCTTTGTGCGTCAGGGCGAGGACGTCGATGACGACTTGGTGATCCTGATCAACTTTGATCCGGCGAGCTACGAGAGCTTCCGCGTGGGAGTGCCGCGCGAGGGCGACTGGGAGGTCATCTTTGACTCCGACCGTCCCGAGTTTGGCGGCAGCGGATACGCCGGCGAGGAACCCTACACCTGCTCGAGCGAGCCCTATCCCTGGAACGGGCAGATGGACTCTATTGAGATCAAGGTGCCCGGCCTGGCCGGCGTGGTGCTTAAGCGCCGCGGCCCCAGCAGCTACAAGCCGCCGGTGGTCGAGAAGCCCAAGAAGGCGACGCGCAAGCGTGCGTCTTCGGTGAAGCCCAAGACTGCAGCAGCTATGAAGGCTCCAGCTAAGGCAAAGGCTGCCAAGCCCGCCACCAAGGCTTCGGCCAAGTCCACCACGGCCAAAAAGGCAGCCACCAAAAAGGCTGCTCCCAAGGCCAAGGCAGCAGCTGTTAAGGCTTCTGCCAAGGAAGCGTAACAAAGCCGTTACAGCTGTAATTACCCGCCCCGCGGGGGCGTAGGATACAAGTCATAACCGTTCCGGGAGAAACATCCCCGGGGGAAAGGAACGTATGAATAAGATCTTCGACAACAAGCAAGAGTTTACCGAGCTCTATCGCGATGCCGTCATGAGCATTAGTGGCAA
>CALLRY010000281.1:0-6115 GCA_938014285.1 uncultured Collinsella sp.
CACCGGCATGAGCAAGGTGTTCTTTGCCAATTCCGGTGCCGAGGCCAACGAGGGCTCTATGAAGCTCGCGCGTCTGTATGCCAAACGTGCTGGCAACGGTGGCAACACCATCGTGTGTATGCGCGGCGGATTTCATGGTCGTACGCTCGAGACCATTGCCGCGACCATGCAGGATTGGCTGCAGGACAGTTTCCGCCCGCTGCCGGGTGGCTTTGTGGCATGCACACCTAACGATGTAGATGAACTGCACGCAATCTTTAAGCAGCTGGGAAGCGAGATTTGCGCTGTGATGCTCGAGCCGATCCAGGGCGAAAGCGGTGTGCATCCCATGACCGAGGAGTTTATGGCGGCGGCGCGCGACTTGGCACACGAGGTGGGTGCCGTGCTTATCGCCGACGAGGTCCAGTGTGGTATTTTCCGCTCCGGCAAGCCGTTTGCGTTCCAGACTTATGGTGTGGAGCCCGATATCATGAGTCTTGCCAAGGGCATCGCCGACGGCGTGCCCATGGGTGCCGTGGTGGCAAAGAAGGAAATCGCTGACATCTTTAAGCCCGGCGACCATGGTTCGACCTTCGGCGGCAGCTGCTTGGCCATCGCGGCGTGTGCCGCGACGCTCTCCGTGCTTGTGCGCGGTGACTACGCAGAACATGCCGCCAAGGTGGGTGCCTATATGGAGGCAAGGCTCGCCAAGCTGCCGCATGTTACCGAGGTGCGTGGTCGCGGCCTAATGCTCGGCTGCGATTTGGACGATGCTGCGGGTGATGCGCGCGACGTTGTGGCTCGCGCATTGGTGGCTGGTGCCGTGATTAACGCTACAGGTGCACATACACTGCGCTTCTTGCCGCCGCTCGTGTGCGAGGAAGCCGACGTGGATGGTCTGATCGAGATCCTGGCGGGTGTTTTAGCTTAGCGCCATCAGACATAGCAGTTTGAAGCGGGTTCCAGACCGTCACGTGCCGTTTGGCGCACGATTGGGCAAACTGGAGCCCGTTTTGCTATCGATTTACCATGGCTGGGATAGGCCGTGTGCAAAAAAGAAAGGCCCCCATCGCTGGGAGCCTTTTCAATCAAGTGGTGGGCGATGAGGGATGTCCGCGTGCGGCTGGCGCCGCCCGCGCCCCGCTTCGTCGCTCCGCTCCTCGCGTGCTGCGCTGGAAAACGCTTCGCGTTTCCTCAGCTCCGCACCCTTGCGGGTTCGAATCCCATGCACCGGGCGCAAACAAAAACGGTCCCCTTGCGAGGACCGTTTCCAATTCAGTGGTGGGCGATGAGGGATGTCCGCGTGCGGCTGGCGCCGCCCGCTTCCGCTTCGTCGCTCCGCTCCTCGCGTGCTGCGCTGGAAAACGCTTCGCGTTTCCTCAGCTCCGCACCCTTGCGGGTTCGAATCCCATGCACCGGGCGCAAACAAAAACGGTCCCCTTGCGAGGACCGTTTCCAATTCAGTGGTGGGCGATGAGGGATTCGAACCCCCAGCCTTGTGCGTGTAAAGCACCTGCGCTAACCGTTGCGCCAATCGCCCGCGGGAATTGAGTATAGCGGAAACCCTGCGGGGTTCACCGCTAATTCATAACGAAATCTAAGCGGAGACTTCGGTGCCCTTGTTCTCGTCGATAAAGAAGCGCTTGTACCAAATGAGGAACGTCAGCGTGGTATAGATCTTGCGCTGGTTGAGCGCGCGGCCCTCAAAGTGATCGTCGAGCAGTTTCATGAGCGCATCGGTGTCAAAGAAATCGGCAGCCCACGGTGCGGTGAAGTACTCCTTGACGTAGTCGTAGTATTTCTGCTCGCGCAGCCAGAACTTAACTGGCACCGGGAAGCCAACCTTCTTGCGTGTTGCCCACTCATCGGGCAGCGTGCGATTGGCGGCGTGGCGCAGGACAAGCTTGCAGCCCTCTTCGTTGACACGGTAGTTGGCGGGAATATGCTCGGCGAACTCCATGACCTTTTTGTCCAGGAACGGAACGCGGAGCTCCAGGGAGTGTGCCATGCACATCTTGTCTGCCTTGAGCAGGATGTCGCCCGGAAGCCACATGTTCATATCCAGATATTGCTTCTTAGAGAGCTCGCAGCAGTCGGGGACCTGCTTGTAGTACTCTGCGCACATTTCGGAGGCGTTCTTGCCGGTGTCGTAAGCTGGCTTGAGAACCTCGTCAACCTCGGACGGGTCGAACACCTTTGCCTGGCCCACGTACCAGCGCTCGGGGACCTCGGCGCACTTGGTCAGGAAGTTGTGACCCTTAAAGTAGGGGAGATGCTGAACGAGCGAGCCCAGGGCACGGCGCACGCCGAGCGGCACGCGCTTCTTGAAGGATCGCATCTCGGGGGTGTCCTCGTACCACTCGTAGCCGGCAAACAGCTCGTCGGCGCCCTCGCCCGAAAGGACGACGGTAACTTCCTCGGCGGCCATCTGTGCCAGATAGTACAGCGGTACGCTGGAGAGGTTCGATTGCGGCTCGTCCATGTGGTACTGGATATCGGGTAGCGCGTCGAAGAACTCGTCGGCGGTGATCATCTTGCGCACGTTCTTAATGCCAAGCTTGTCGGAAAGCTCGGCGGCGTAGTTGGTCTCGTTGAAGTTCTTGTAGTCAAAGCCGACGGAATACGTGGTGTCGGGCATGAGGCAGGCGGCAATGTAGCTGGAGTCGACGCCGCCGGAGAGGAACGAGCCAACTTTAACATCGGCGATGCGGTGCGCGGCAACGCTCTCGTGCACGACCTTGTCGCACTCGTCCACGTACTCCTCGAAGCTCTTGGAGTTGTCATCGGTAAAGTCGCAGCTCCAGTAGCGCTTGATGTCCATAGTGTTGGTCGTAAGGTCGTACGTAAAGCAATGCGCGGGGGCAAGCTTGAACACGCCCTTAAAGAACGTCTCCTCCGTGGCAGGGAACTGCAGCGTGAGGTAGGGACGCAGCGCGTCGCGGTTGACGGCCTTCTCAAACTTGGGGTGGTCCAGGAAGCTCTTGATCTCGGAGCCAAACAGCAGCGAGCCGTCGGAGGCCCGGTAGTAATAGAACGGCTTGATGCCAAAGATGTCACGGGCGCCGAAGAGCTTGTTCCTGTTCTGGTCGTGAATCACGAACGCATACATGCCGCGCAGGCGGTTGACCAGGTCCTCGCCCCACTCCTCGTAGCCGTGCACCAGGACCTCGGTGTCGGCGTTGCAGTGGAAGACGTAGCCGGCAGCCTCGAGCTCGGCGCGAAGCTCCTGGAAGTTGTAGATCTCGCCGTTGAAGACGATGGTGACCTTGCCGTCGTCGCTCGACATGGGCTGAGCGCCAGCCTCGGAAAGGTCGAGAATCGAAAGACGGCGGAAGCCGAGGGCGACGTTATCGACGATGTGCTGGCCACCCATATCCGGCCCGCGATGGATGATGCGATTCATCATGGCCGTGAGAACCAGCTCACTCTGTTCATCTGTACCGGTAAAACCGACAAAACCGCACATGCAAGATCCTTTCTGCTGACGGCTTAGGTGCGCTGCCGCAAGGTTTGCAGCAGTCGATATCAATCAATCCTTACTATCATGCCAATCTTTTGCTTCGTGATGGGGCATAAGCGCCGAGGGGACCGAAAAACCACGGCCCGCACGTTGGGTGAAGCGGCGGGCCGTGACTACGACGATTACTGTGTGCGAGAGCGCGAGAGGGACTAGCGCTTGCCGCGCTTGGCAAGGCGATGCTCTACCTTGGCGACGACGTGGATGAGCGGAATCGTCACAACCAGATAGTAGGGTGCGGTGCAAATGTAGGGTGTGATGTTGCCCGTGGTGGTCGTGAGGTTTTTGGAGAACAGCATGAGTTCCATGACGCCGACGCTCGAAAGCAGCGACGTGTCCTTGTAGAGCATGACAAACTCACTGGTCATCCCTGCATCACGCGCATTTGTAGGGCGGGGGTTTTGTTATTTCGAATTAACCGTGCGCTGGTCCTTGCAAGTTTTTAGGGTGCTGAGACACTCGCAAGGTCAGGTGGCATATTAGGATGGTTGATAATACAGGGGCGCGACCGGATTCATCTGGGACGGTTTTTGCTCTTTTAAGGTTAGGTTTAGCGAGAAAGGTCGTTATATGTCGGGTACGACGAAGGAGAAGCTGGCTTTGATGCGCTATGTGGAGCTGCTCGAGGCCGAGGCCCTTGTTGTTTCCAAGCCGGATACTCTTTGCGACCAGCGCATCGAGTTTGCGACCGACGACTCGCGCCAGGTACGTCCGGGCACATTGTTTGTCTGCAAGGGCCGTGCGTTCAAGCCCGAGTATCTGGTCTCGGCGATTGCCGAAGGCGCCGTGGCGTACGTGTCCGAGGTCGATTACGACGTCGATATTCCCGCTGTGATCGTCAACGATATCCGCCGCACGCTCGCTGTGGTGGCGGACGCCTATTACGGTCATCCCTCGGGCAAGGTGAAGGTCTGCGCTTTTACGGGCACCAAGGGCAAGTCGACCTGCAGCTTTTATCTGCGTGGCATTCTTGCCAACGAGGCTAAGCTCACGGGCCGTCATCGACCAGCCCTCAACACGGGTATCGAGTTCGATGACGGTATCGAGGCCGGTCCTTCTAAGCTAACGACCCCCGAGTCCTTCCTTTTGCAGTCGCGTATCGCCCATGCCGCCGAGGCGGGCGCTCCGTGGCTGGTCATGGAGGCGTCGAGCCAGGGCCTCAAATACGAGCGTACGGGCAAGATTGACTTTGAAGTGGGCGCCTTTACCAATATCGGTGAGGACCATATCTCGCCGATCGAGCACCCCACGCTCGAGGATTACTTTGCCAGCAAGCTCAAGATTTTTTCGCAGAGCCGCTTTGCCGTGGTCAACCTCGATATGGACCACGTCGACCGCGTGCTCGAGGCGGCGTCCCGCTGCGAGCGCACGGTGACGTTCTCGCTGACCGATGGACGCGCCGACGTGCGTGCGTTGGCCATTCGCAACGGCGATTGCGGCGTGATCGCCACGGTCCGCACGCCGCGCTTTACGCGTGACATCGTGATTCCCACGCCCGTCAAGTTCAATGTGTCCAATGCGCTTGCCGCCATTGCCTGCGCCGAGGCCCTCGGCATTTCCGAAGAGGGCATCGTCCATGGCTTTGAGGGCGTCTTTGTTCCCGGTCGCATGGAGCTCTATCCGTCTGCATCGGGCAAGATTTTGGGCGTCGTTGACTATGCGCACAACGGCATGAGCCTCGAGACGCTTTTGCGCGACCTGCGCGAGAACTATCCCGAGCGCGAGCTGGCGGTTGTCTTTGGTGCAACGGGAGGCAAGGGTGTCGATCGCCGTACTACGATGGGTATCGCTGCCGGCAAGTACGCCGATCGCATCGTGATTACCGAGGATGACCCGGGCCCCGAGGACGTCGAGGACATCTGCGCCGAGATCGCGCGCAATGTCCAGGCGCAGGGAAACGATAGCTGGCAGATCGTGTGCGACCGCGCCGCCGCTATCGAGACGGCCGTGCGCGAGACCGACCGCCCCGCTGTGGTTATCGTGACCGGCAAGGGCGAGGAGGAGTGCATGCTGCGCAAGAACGGACCCGAGCCCTGCGAGCGTGATGGCTCGGTTCTCAAGCGCATCCTTGCGGCGTACGACGCCTAAGCGCTGCTGCCTTTAGGATGGCGTCTACGGATCCTCGACGCCCGATGATGCAGTGCCTCTCAAGCGTGTTCACCTTAGGGAAAACGCGGTACCAAGATTAAGTCTTTTCTACGTAATAAATGGAGTGACCATGTCCCACAACACCCTGCCGACCGTTGCCGAGCTTTCGGGCGAGATGCGCGAGCGCCTTGCCAAGGTCAAGTACGTCTTTACCGATCTGGACGCCACGATGCTCGCGCCCGGCTCGTGCGTGCTGCGCGACAACGACGGCAATCCCTCGACCAAGCTCGTCGAGGCCGTCGTGGCGCTTGCCCGCGCTGGCATCCAGGTAATTCCCACCTCGGGTCGCAACCGCACCATGATCCACGAAGATGCCCGCGTGCTCGGCCTCAACTCCTACATTGGCGAGATGGGTGGCCTGGTCATGTACGACCTCAAGGCCAACGACTGGGAGTATCTGACCGGCGACATGCCTTACGACCCCGCCTGCGGCCTTACGCCGCACCAGGTGATTGAGCAGACCGGCGTGTG
>CALLRY010000282.1:0-3859 GCA_938014285.1 uncultured Collinsella sp.
CGGGCGTGCCGGGCATTATCGCTGGCTATGGCAAAGAGCGTGTTATCCACAGCCCCGCCGCCGGCGTGTTTCGGTCCGACCGCGCAATCGGCGACATCGTGCGCGCCGGAGACGTGATTGGCTACGCGGGCGATACGCCCATGCGCACGCAGATCGATGGCTGTCTGCGCGGGCTTTTGGCGAACGGCGTGCAGGTGACCGAGGGCTTTAAATGCGCCGATGTCGATCCGCGCGGCGATGCCAGCTATATCAACTACATTTCGGACAAGGCGACGTCGGTCGGCGGCGGCGTGCTCGAGGCACTCGCTATGCTCACCGATATCTTTAGAGGATAGAAGGCGGCAATGGAAAAGCTCGATGTTGTGAATGCGGCGCTTGCCGCCCTGCGTGCTGGCGAGACGTGCGAGCTCGTGGTCGTGGCCGGCACGGCGGGGTCGTCGCCGCGCGGCGTGGGCGCCTGGATGGCCGTCTTTGCCGACGACAGCCAGGCGGGCACTATCGGCGGCGGCAAGATTGAGCTCTTTGCGCTGGATGAGGCGCGCGAACTCCTGAGCGCGGGACAGTCGCGTCTGGTCCGCTACACCATGGGCGGCGAGAACTCCGATACCGGCATGATCTGCGGCGGAGCCATTTGCCTGTGCTATCTGCATCTGGATGCGACCCAGGCACCGTTGTTCCAGGAAATTGCCGACGTCTTGGTCTATCGGCGCATCGGCGACTTCGTCATCGACTTTGAGCCGTTTATCGCGAGCGCGCTCGAGGGCGATGTGGCCGAGTACCATGGCGAGGCATCGCGCCATACCATTGCGGGCTGCCCCGGGCTTTCACTGGTGGAGGAGGGGAGTAACGTCACCTACACCAACGCTGCCTCCGAGATTCCCGCGGCGCACATCGAGACGCTCTGCCCCGAGGGCCTGACCTACATCTTTGGCTGCGGACACGTGGGCGCCGCGACGGCGCGCGTGCTCACGGCGGCGGGCTTTGCCGTCGTGGCCTGCGATGACCGCCCCGGCACGTTGACGCCCGAATGGGTGCCCGGTGTCTACGATCGTCGCCTGGTCGATTACAAGAACCTGAGCGAGCTGTGTCCCATCGGTCCGCGCGACTTGGTGGTCGTCGCCACGGCGGGTCACAAGTCCGATATCGACGTGGTGATTCAGGCCATGCGTGCCAAGCCTGCCTATCTGGGCTGTCTGGGTTCGCGCCGCAAGACGGCCTTTGTGCGTGCCCGCCTGGAGCAGGAAGGTTTTACGCAGGACCAGATCGACGAGCTGCACCTTCCGATCGGCGTTGCCATCGAGGCCGAGGACCCCAAGGAGATCGCCATCTCCATCGCCGCCGAGATGATCCACCTGCGCCGCACCAAACTCGTCCCCCGCAAGCGCTAATCGGATCCCCACCAATAAGTTGCGGTGAAATACGGACTGTTTAAGCCTGTTAGGCCGCCAAACAGTCCCTATTTCACCGCAACTGCTTTTTGGGATCCATTTGTGCGGGGGAGTTGTGGAGTTGTGCAGGCAGACGAGGTTTTTCTGGAAATACGCTCCCGATGCGCGTATAGTACCGATTGTTTTGTCGGCTCCTGCTGCGTCGAGTCCAAACCGCAAAATGCCATGAGCGGCGCGGATGCAGCCAGGAGGCACGAGGACAACCCATCGTGGCCACGCCCCGTGCTTAAAACCCCAAGAAGGAGTGAACAATGGCAGAAGAGAAGTATGTGCCGCGTCTGAAGGCCAAGTACAACAACGAGGTCAAGCAGCAGCTTCAGGACAAGTTCCAGTACGAGAACGTCATGATGATCCCCAAGTTTGAGAAGATCGTCGTGAACATGGGTGTCGGCGAGGCCGCTACCGATTCCAAGGCCATCGACGGTGCCGTGCGCGACCTGCGCGCCATCACCGGCCAGCAGCCGATGATCACCCGTGCCCGCAAGTCCATCGCTACCTTCCGCCTGCGCGCTGGTATGCCGATCGGCTGCAAGGTTACCCTGCGTGGCGACCGTATGTGGGAGTTCTTCGATCGTCTGACCTCCGTCGCGATCCCCCGTATCCGCGACTTCCGCGGCATCTCCGCCAAGAGCTTCGACGGCCGTGGTAACTTCTCCATGGGCGTCACCGAGCAGCTCATCTTCCCCGAGATCGACTTCGACTCCGTCGATCACCAGCGCGGTATGGACATCACTTTCGTGACCACCGCCAACACCGATGAGGAGGCCAAGGCCCTTCTGGACGCCTTCGGTTTCCCGTTCAAGAAATAGGTTCACCTGCCCTATAAGCGCCGTTCCCACAAGGGGGCGGCGCTTGGGGCGAACAATACTCTATGTGAGGAGGATATAAGTGGCTAAGACATCGATGATCGTCAAGTGCAATCGCAAGCAGAAGTTCTCTACTCGTGAGTACACGCGCTGCCAGCGCTGCGGCCGTCCGCACTCTGTGTACCGCAAGTTCGGCCTGTGCCGTGTCTGCTTCCGCGAGCTTGCACTCAAGGGCGAGCTTCCCGGCGTTAAGAAGGCCAGCTGGTAAGTCACTACCAGCGTTTCAAGCATCAGTTTGGAACAGGGAAAACGCGCTAAAAAGGCTTTGCCGTTAAGGGCGGCGAAGAACCAAGAGCACGTGTTCATCAAGAACGAAGGAGAATCTGTATGAACCTTACAGACCCGATCGCAGATATGCTTACGCGCATCCGTAACGCTAACTCTGTGAACAAGGCCACGGTCTCCATGCCGAGCAGCAAGAAGCTCGTCGAGATCGCTCGTGTTCTGCACGAGGAGGGCTACATCGAGGGCTACGATGTCGAGGACACCGTTCCCCAGAAGACTCTGCACATCACGCTTAAGTATGGTCCCAAGAAGGCTAAGGTCATCAACGGCATCCGCCGCATTTCCAAGCCGGGCCTGCGTAAGTACACCGGCGTTGCCGACATGCCCCGCGTCCGCGGTGGCCTTGGTACCGCCATTATTTCCACCAGCCATGGCGTCATGACCGACCGCGATGCTCGCAAGCACAACGTCGGCGGCGAGATCATCGCTTACGTCTGGTAATTCGCTCGGTAGGTAGAAGGAAAGGAGATCACCGTGTCTCGTATCGGTAATAAGCCTGTCCAGATTCCCGCCGGAGTCGAAGTGGCAGTCAACGGCAACAACGTTGTCGTCAAGGGCCCCAAGGGCCAGCTCGAGCTCGATGTCTTTGAGAAGCTCGCTATCAACGTCGAGGACAACGTCCTCACCGTTTCCCGTCCCGACGACGAGCGTGAGACCCGTGCCCGCCACGGCCTCACCCGCGCCCTCATCCACAACATGGTTGTTGGCGTTTCCGAGGGCTTCGAGAAGAAGCTCGAGCTCGCCGGCGTCGGTTACCGCGTGCAGCAGAAGGGCAAGAACCTCGAGTTCTCCCTGGGCTTCTCGCACCCCGTGATCGTCGAGGCTCCCGAGGGCATCACCTTCGAGGTTCCCGACAACACCCACGTGAACGTCAAGGGTATTAACAAGCAGCAGGTCGGTCAGATCGCCGCTGAGATCCGCGGCCATCGTCCTCCCGAGCCTTACAAGGGCAAGGGTATCCACTACGTTGGCGAGCACATCCGCCGCAAGCTGGGTAAGGCCGCCAAGTAGTCGTAACCGACTCACTCGCATAAGACCAGCACCCCGTCAGGTGCTGGCAAGATCAACCTTTTTAGGAGTTTACGTATGAACAAGCATAAGGCGAAGCTGGAAGGCCTCAAGCGTCGTCAGCGTCGTGTTCGCGGCAAGGTCTCGGGTACCTCCGAGCGTCCGCGTCTTCGCGTGACCCGTACTAACGCCAACATCTATGCCCAGATCATCGACGACAGCAAGGGCTCCAGCCTGACGCTCGTCTCTGCC
>CALLRY010000283.1:0-6699 GCA_938014285.1 uncultured Collinsella sp.
AGCCGGCATCGGTGGGATGGGCGTATTTGGGAAGCTCGACGGTGGGGTCGAGACGCTTTATGTTGACGGTAATGCAGGACATGGAATCACCTTAGCTTGTCGAGCTCTTGCAGAAACTCATCGACGTCTTTGAAATCGCGGTAGACCGAGGCAAAGCGGATGTACGCCACCTTATCGATCTTGGCCAAGCGCTTGAGCACCATGTCACCCAACTCATGCGACGTGACGGCCGTCAGCGTGCGAGAGCGCAGCTCGACCTCGATATCGTCGATAATCTCATTGAGCTTCTTAGTGTCGATATCGCGCTTGATGGTGGCACGCATCAAGCCGACGAGCAGCTTATTGCGATCGAACCGCTGCTTAGTTCCGTCCGACTTAATGACCTCAATTGGGTCTTCGCATCGCTCGAACGTTGTAAAGCGGTAGTTACACGAGCAACATTCGCGACGGCGCTTAATGGTGTTATTTGACTCCTGCATACGGGAATCAACGACGCGGGTATGTGCCTTGCCGCATTTAGGACAGCGCATGGTACCTCCTCTTAAACGATAACAAGAGTACCATGCGCAGCGCGATAATGATTACGAACGAGCAGGAACCTTAAGATGCGCACTGGCGGCGAGCGAACCATGCTCCAGATGATTGACGTTACGGATCATGTCGGAAGTCTCTTGCGTGGAAAGGCCTTCGATTGGATATTCCTCGGCAAGCGACCAAAGAGAATCACCAGGCTGAACGCGAATGGTCTCGTAGGTAACGTTGGAAACGGACTCGGCATACGCGGCGTGACGAGCGCTAAAGACCGACGTAGCGAGGACAAAAAAGAGCGTGAGCGCAACGGCGACGGCAACAATCGTCGAGACCTTCAGGGCAGCGGGAGTCGGCGCGGCAACAGCATACTGAGTGCGAGCAGACTTTACGGGCAAAGGCTGATAACCGGAACGTCCACCCTTGACAACAGTAAAAGCGGGCGCGGCAGGCGTCTCGAGCTTAAGGGCGAGGTTTCCCTGGACCATATTCGTTGCGTTCATCATGTTCTCCTCTCGCGTGTTTTGCTGAGAACAGTTTTATCAAGCCGCGCGGACAAAAATGTCTAGCGCGAGAACGAATGTTCGGTTATTATTATCTTCGAACAGTTGTTCCTGTCAAGCAAAATTCGAACATTTGTTTGACATGGGTAGAGAGGATGCCCTGATGGCTCGCAAAATTACCAAGCGTCAGCAGCAAATTTACGACTTCATCAAGGAATATCAGCAGGAGAAGGGTTATCCGCCCAGCGTGCGCGAGATGGCTTCTGCCGTGGGCCTATCCTCTCCCAGCACCGTGCACGCCCATCTCTCTGCCCTGGAGGCGCGCGGGCTACTCAAGCGCGATGCCACCAAACCGCGTGCCCTGGAACTCTTTAACGAGGACGGTTCCTCTGTCTCAATTTCTAAATCTGACGAGCCCACCGCACCTCGCGGAACGGTCTCGCTACCGCTCGTTGGTCGCGTCGCGGCTGGGATTCCCATTCTGGCCGAGCAGAATATCGAAGACACTTTTACTATCCCGACCGAAATCGCCACTGATCAGGGTTCCTTTATCCTTGAGGTGCATGGGAGCTCAATGATCAATGTCGGCATCTTCAATGGCGATTACATCATCGTCCGTGAACAAAAGAGTGCCATGAACGGCGAAATTGTCGTGGCCATGATTGATGGTTCAGCGACCGTCAAGACGTTCTACAAGGAGCAGGGACGCGTACGCCTGCAGCCCGAGAATGACACCATGGAGCCTATCTATGCAACGAATCCCATCATCTTGGGCAAAGTCGTCGGCTTAATGCGCCGGTTCTCGTAATGCAAAAACGCATCACCATCTTTGATACCGTCCGCGGGTTTACGATGATTTCAATGGCAGGTTTTCACGCTTGCTACGATCTCGCCTACCTGTACGACTGGGATATGCCCTGGTTTACCCAGACCGTCTTTCAAGACATCTGGCGCGCCAGCATCAGCTGGGTATTTTTGTTTATCGCGGGTTAGATGTGCACCCTTTCGCGCAACAATATCAAACGTGCCGCCAAATACGCCTTAGCAGCACTCGTCGTCTGGCTGGCAACAACACTTGTCTCAGTCGACGATTCGGTTAATTTTGGCATCATCTACTGCATGGCCGCATGTACCGGCATCGTGGCGTTGACCGATCCCGTCCTTAAGAAGATATCGGCGAGATGGGGCATGTCGCTATGCCTTGTGTTGTTCGCCCTCACCTGGAGTATCCCCAAAACGATCTACCCTGTCCCCTACCTGGCGTGGCTGGGATTTCCGAGCCTTGGGTTTGTTTCAGGTGATTACTACCCCATCATCCCGTTTATCTTTATGTATCTTGCAGGATACTTCGCCGCACATATAGCGCAGGGAATCGATAAGACCGCCCCAAGCTGGGCCTACGCCAATCCCGTCCCGGCGCTCGCCAGCCTTGGACGTCATGCACTCCCCTTTTATCTGCTGCATCAACCCATCATTCTGGGCATTTTGGAGCTCGTCTACTCGGTGCGATAACGCTCGAGCCGCGGCGCGATACGGGCCGGCAGCTTCGCCACAATACGAACGCCGTCCTCAAGATATTCCTCGTGCAAAAGGGTTCCCTGCTCATGCACCAGCGTGATGAGGGCGCCCTCGCGATACGGGATATCAGCAGAGAGCAACACATCGGTAGCAGCCGCCTCACGAGCAATACGGTCGACGAAATCGTCGAGTCCCTCGCCCGTCTGGGCCGAGAACAGCACGGCCTCGGGATAGCGACGACGGAAGCTCAGACGATCAACGCTATCGAGAAGATCGATTTTATTGAATACGGTCAGCGTTAAACGCTCTCCAGCGCCGATCTCATCAAGAACGCGGTCGACAGCCTCAAGCTGCCGCTCATAGTCCTCGTCAGACGCATCTACGACTTTGAGAATTAGATCGGCACCCAACACCTCGGACAGCGTCGATTTAAAGGCATCGACCAGACCATGCGGCAGCTTTTGAATAAAGCCGACGGTATCAGTAATCGTCATGCCGCGACCGCCGGGCAGGCGATACGAACGCGTCGTCGGGTCGAGCGTAGCAAACAGCTTGTCCTGCGAAAGTACCGTAGAGCCGGTCAGGCGATTTAGCAACGTCGATTTACCGGCATTGGTATAACCGGCTAACGCGACGCGAAACGCCGGTGACTCAATGCGGCTCTTGGACTGGACATCGCGACGCTGTTCAACCTGCTTGAGCTCACGACGAAGCGCGGCAATCTTATTTCGAATCAAGCGACGGTCAACCTCGAGCTGGCTTTCACCCTGGCCAAAGCGCGAACCGATGCCGCCGCGCGTCTGCTCCTTGGCAAGATGGCTCCACATGCCACGCAGACGAGGCAACAGATATTGAAGCTGCGCCAGCTGTACCTGTAGGCGTCCCTCACGCGTTTGAGCATGCAGGCCAAAGATATCCAAGATCAGTGCTGTACGATCGATAATCTTTACCGGCTCGCCCACGGCTTTCTCCAAATAGGATTGCTGCGAGGGCGTCAGGTCGTCGTCAAAAATAACGACATCGGCATCCATGCGATGCACCAGGCCGCACAGCTCTTCAACCTTACCGGAACCGATAAACGATTTTGGATACGGCTTAACCAGACGCTGTGACAAACGCGCCACGCACTGGGCGCCAGCCGTATGGGCCAGGCGCTCAAGCTCGTCAAGCGAACGATCGAGCGGCCATGCATTGTCGCGCCACTCAACACCAACTAATATGGCACGCTCGGGCTCGGGTGCCGTGGGAACAAGGGGGAAACGGGCCATTAGGCAGCCTCAATACGATGCAGGATGTCCTCAACGACCTCATCGATCGTAAACTCGTCCATATCAAACCACACGATACGGTCATCGCGCTTAAACCACGAAAGCTGACGCTTGGCATAACGACGCGAACGCATCTTAATGAGCTCGCGAGCCTCATCCATGCTCATCACGCCATTAAAAGCATCGATAATCTCTTTATAGCCAATTGCCTGCATCGACGTCAGGGCATCTCCCAGCCCCTGGTCCATCAGACCGCGAACCTCATCGACAAGACCCTGTTCAAACATCAGATCGACACGTAGGTTAATGCGCTCGTAGAGAACCTCGCGATTACGCGTCAGACCAAACCATAGAGCATGATAATGCTCGCGCGGAACACTAAACTGACTTTTTTGCTGTGCATAGGAGATACCATCATCGTGCATTTCGAGCGCGCGAATCACGCGACGAACATTATGGGGGTGGATGACCGCAGCGGACTCGGGGTCACGCTCGGCAAGCAGCGCGTGCAGCGCTTCCTCGCCTATGCGCTCGGCAAGCTCCTGATAGCCCGCACGGCGATCGTCCTCAAGTTCACCCGAGGGAAAGTCCATCTCATCGAGGGCAGCCTTGAGATACAGCCCCGTACCTCCGCAAAAAACAGGCAGGCAACCCGAACCAAGGAGACGTTCAACATGCGCGCGAGCGTCAGCCTGATAAAGCGCCGCAGAGTACGCCACACCCGGCTCTACAATGTCGACGAGACGCAGCGGCGCCGTACACTCATCGGGCGCCATCTTTGCGGTACCGATGTCCATGCCGCGATAGATTTGCATCGCATCGCACGACAGCACTTCGGACGAAAGACGAGCTGCCAAACGGTCGGCAACATCACTCTTACCAACCGCCGTCGGACCGACGATCGCAACGGCGGAAAGTCCTGCCCTGGGAGAAACCATTAGCGCGGCTCGCCCACAACGGAGCCGGACAAATACCAGGTCTTGGCAACATCAACGTCAACATCAACGATCTTGCCAACAAGCTGATCGATGCTGTAACCCTCGGGGATAGGCGCATGCACGGTCTGATTCTTGGGACTCTTGCCCAGCAGGACCGCGTCGTTCTTTTTACTCGTTCCCTCAATGAGCGCCGGCACCACAGTATGAAGCTCACCCTGGTTATACTCGTGTGCCGTAGTCTCGATAACCTTAACCAGGCGGTTGAAACGCTCGAGAATAACCTCATGCGGCGTAGGATCGTCAATCTCGGCGGCAGGGGTACCGGCGCGCTTGGAATAGATGAAGGTATAGGCCTGAGCATAACGGACCGTCTCGGCAAGTGAGAGCGTCTGCTCAAAGTCTTCTTCAGTCTCGCCCGGGAAGCCAACGATAATGTCGGTCGAGAGCGCGATATCGGGCATGTGGTTGCGAATGCGATCGACCAGGCCCAGATAGTCCTCGCGTGTATAACGGCGATTCATCTCTTTGAGGATCCGTGTCGAACCTGACTGGACGGCCAAGTGCAGCTGCGGCATAACGGCAGGCGTCTCGGCCATGGCGTCGATGGTCTCGGGCAACAGATCCTTGGGATGCGAAGACGTGAAGAAGATGCGCTCCACACCCGTATCGCCCACGGCACGTAGCAGATCGGCAAAACGCGGCTTGCCAAACAGATCGCGACCATATGAGTTAACGTTTTGGCCCAGCAGTGTAATCTCACGCACGCCCTGGCGCACCAAACCGGTCACTTCGTCGACAATTTCCTCGAAGGGGCGGCTCTTTTCGCGACCGCGCACGTACGGCACAATGCAATAGGTGCAGAAATTATTGCAGCCCGTCATGATGGGCACCCAAGCGTGATACTGGGTCTCGCGATGCCACGGCATGCTCATAGCATCCGTATCCTCATGCTCATTGGTGCGGATATGACGCTTGCCATCAAGGAACGCCTCGGCAATGAGCTCGGCCACATGTGCGATGGAATGCGTGCCAAAGATGACATTGACGTTATCGACGTTGGTGAGCAGGCCCTCGCCATCGCGCTGCGCGATGCAACCACCAACGGCAACCACACGCTTGCCCGAGGGTGAGGGCGGGAGGCTCTTACAAGAGTTGCACTGACCGTACAGGCGAGTATCGGCGGCCTCGCGCACGCAGCATGTCATGAAGACAACAATATCGGCATGCTCGGGATCGAGCGCCATGAGGCAACCATACGAATCGAGCAGACCGCTCACGCGCTCAGAGTCGTGCTGATTCATCTGGCAGCCAAAGGTGCGGATAAAGTAGGTTTTACCGGCAAGAATATCGCGTACGGAACGCTGGTCCATGTGCATAAGTCCTAACGATGGAGAGGGGGGGCGAATCGAGGCAAGCAGAAGCTATGCCACAGGCTTAACATCATCCATGACGACGTTATCCATAGCAGCTCGATTGATCTGGTGAACGTAAATAGAAAGACGGATGGCCGTGCGCGACTCCCCGTTAATGAGGATGTCGGAGAACACGGGCGCGCAGGAAATATCAAACCCGGTTGGAATCAAAAAACCGCGCGCAATAGCCACGGCCTTTATGGCCTGGTTGACCGCACCGGCGCCGACACACTGAATGTTGACGGGCACACCATCCTTGACCATGCCGGCGATGGCGCCGGCAACGGACGCGGGCGATGATTTGCTTGATACCTTCAGGCAATCCATGAAGAAACTCCTGCGTTTAAAAGTACGTTTTAACTGCAATAACTGTATCGTACCGAGTGGACTCGGTAAAGGCACTATTCCTCTTTGGCAAGATCGAAGGTCACAGTGATTCGATCACGCGAAACACGAATCTTTGGGTCACCGCAAAGGTTGAGATAGTACCGGGCGGCAAGGTCATTAAAGTCACGCTCCACAGCACGCGAAA
>CALLRY010000284.1:0-6706 GCA_938014285.1 uncultured Collinsella sp.
TCGGGCCCGCCGGCGTTGCGCTGACTCAGCTCTTGGATGCGTGCGAGTTCCTCGGCAGTGTGCGAGGCAGGGAAGAGGCCGTTCTCGATGCGGCCGCCCTGGGCCTTCGCGGCGCCGTCTCTCGATGCAGCGGGGTTGGAGACGCCGTTGCGGCGGGCGATGGCGCGGCGAATGCTATCGAGGGGCGTGATGCTCAAAGCGGAGTCCTTTCTATTGCTGCGCTTTAGTATAGACGCGACGGTGTTCGTTCGTGTTTTTGAACAGGTTGTTCGATAATTTCGGCGGCGCCATTCGGTAGTCGGCACTTAGGGACGTTCCTTATGTGCAGGCACTTTGGGAACGTCCCTAAGTGCCGGCATCCGGGGACACTCCTTGAATGTTGCCTGTTCAAGAGTGTCCCCAATGACTAGTCGTTTAAGAACGTCCCCAATGACTGGGCCGCTTGCCTGCGATTTTTGACCGTTGGGCGGGCTTGCCGCCCTTGCCGCAAAAACGTTTTTGCATATCGGGTACAACGGGCTTTACGTGAGTAAAGTGCGCGCCGCGTCCACGTGCCGCGTTTTTAAAGGAGGCCCCATGCCTGGTGTTACCCCTGCAGAAGTTCTGTCCAATTTTGGTATTACGCTGGTCGAAGATCCCGCCGAGAATCAACCCCGTCTGCTGGTCGATCTGCCCGCCGCGGAGCTCGTCGAGCACGCTATCCGCCGCGAAGAAGGCCGCATGGCATCCAACGGCGCGCTGGTAATCGAGACGGGGGAGCGTACCGGCCGTTCCCCCAATGACCGCTTTATCGTTGACACCCCCGATGTTCACGACAAGATTGCCTGGGGCGCGGTCAACCGCCCGCTGTCCGTCGAGAGCTATGAGGCCATCAAGGCCGGCATCGTCGACTATCTCAACGAGCGCGACGTGTTCGTCACCCGCGGCATGGCAGGTGCCGACCGCAACCACACGCGTCGACTGCTCGTTGCCTGCGAGCGTGCCAGCCAGGCACTTTTTTTTAAGCAGATGCTCGCCCGCCCGCTCGCTCGCGAAATCGCGCGCACCGGCGAGCCGGACTTCTGCGTGCTCGCAGCGCCCGGTTACCAGTGCGACCCCGCCATCAAGGGCCTCAACTCCAGCGCCGCGGTGGTCATCAACTTCCAGGAACGCGTGATTCTGGTCGCCGGCACCGGCTACTCCGGCGAGATTAAAAAGTCGATCTTTAGCGTCATGAACTATCTGCTGCCCGTCGAGGACGACGTGCTGCCCATGCACTGCTCGGCCAGCATGGATCCCGTCACGCACGAGACCGCCGTGTTCTTTGGCCTGTCCGGCACCGGCAAGACCACGCTTTCGGCCAATCCCACGCGCCTGCTGATCGGCGACGACGAGCACGGTTGGTCCGACATGGGTATCTTCAACATCGAGGGTGGCTGCTACGCAAAATGCGAGGGCCTGGACGCCTTCCACGAGCCCGAGATCTTCAACGCCGTCCGTTTTGGCGCCATTTGCGAAAACGTGGTGCTCGACGAGAACCGCAAGCCCAACTACGACGACATCTCGATCACGCACAACACGCGCGTGGCCTATCCCGTGGAGCACATTCCTAACGCGTGGACTAAGGGCATGGGCACCACTCCGAGTGTCGTGCTGTTCCTGACTTGCGACGCTTTTGGCGTGCTGCCACCCATCTCACGTCTGACGGCCGATGCCGCCATGTACCACTTTGTGACGGGCTTTACGGCTAAGATTCCCGGCACCGAGGTCGGCGTCACCGAGCCCACGCCCACGTTCTCCTCGCTGTTTGGCGAGCCGTTTATGCCGCTCGACCCCATGGTCTATACCAAGATGCTCGGCGAGCGTATCGCCGACGGTCGTACGCGCGTGTACCTGGTCAACACCGGCTGGATTGGCGGCGGTTATGGTGTGGGCCATCGCATCGAGCTTGCCTACACGCGCGCCCTGGTGGCCTGCGCCCTCGACGGTACCATCGAGGACAGCGAGTTCTTGCACGACGACATCTTTAACGTCGACATTCCCACGACGTGCCACGGCGTGCCCGATGGCATCCTGGTGCCGCACCAATACTGGCAGAGCACCGCGCGCTATGACGAGGCCGCGCACAACCTGGCGGTGATGTTCGAGGAGAACTTCGAGAAGAAGTACTCGCACCTGCCCGAGTCCGTCAAAGCCGCCGGCCCGCACGCCCAAGTACACGCCGACGCTCGTCATCGCGGCCGCGGGCTGCTGGGACTTCGCCACTAGCTTCGCCGTGAGTCCATATCCACCACAAAGGGGACAGGCGCCTTTATGGTGGTTTTGCTCGCGTGGATGACTCGGGTTACAATACGCTTGACATATCGTCCCCTTCTCCGGATGGGGACAGCGTAAGCGCTCTTGTGGCGGCACCGTAGGACTTTGAAGGTGGCCGCTGTGAGGGCGCTTTTTGTTTAGGCGCCCTCGCTCGGGCGTACGCTATGAAGGGAGAGCATATGAAGAGTTTCGTTGCCGAGGATTCGTTTTGGGAGCTGTTTCCGCAGGCGGCGGTCGGCGTCGTAGTCGTAAAGGGCATGAAGCCCGCGGCCCAGATTCCCCAGGAGGACGTGGATGCGATCGCCACGTTGCTCAATCGCGCCAATATCGATGCGGAGCGTCACCTGACCAGCGACACTATCAGCGAGAACGCGCCGGTTAAGGCATGGCGCGAGGCGTATCGCCTGTTCAAGACCAAGAAGGGCGCGCGTTGCTCAGTTGAGAACCTGCTCAAGCGCGTGCTCAAAGGCAAGCCGGTCGGCCACATCACACCGGCGGTGGATATCTACAACACGATTTCGTTGACTTATGCGCTGCCCGTTGGCGGCGAGGACCTGCATGCGATTGAGGGAGATCTTCGCTTGAAGGTGACCGATGGTGGCGATGCGTTCTTGCCGCTTGGCGAGGAGGCGGACGATCCGACGCTGCCCGGCGAGCTCGCCTACATCGACGATGCGGGCGCTGTGTGCCGCTGCTGGAACTGGCGCGACGGCGTTCGCACGGCGCTGTCCGATGATTCGGCCGATGCGTTCCTGGCGATTGAGTGCGTGGAGCCCGAGCGGATGGGGGATTGCCAGGCCGCGATCGATCGCTTAGCCGAGCTGCTCGAGCGCTATCTGGGAGCGACGGTTGTCGTTAAGACGCTTGTGACCCGCGACAATCCCTGTGTGGAGCTGTAGCGACGCCTGCGGATCATGTTCGCCGGTCAAAACCACCACAAAGGTGCCTGTCCCCTTTGTGGTGGTTTTTATGTTGATGGGTTAACAAATGGGGTATTTGGGTACGGGTGTCGCCTTATGCGACTAAGATGTTTACCCGTAAGCATTATGCAAGCGAAAGGCGGTCGTCTCCCATGCAGCAGAACGACGAGACACGTTTCGAGGACTTTGTCGGACTGATCAGCGGGCTCTACAAGGAGATTCAGCGCATTAAGACATCCGAGGGCGCAAGGCTGGGCCTCAAGGGCTCCGACGTTATGTGCCTTTACTATCTTGAGCGCAGCAAGGACGGCCTGACTGGCGCCGACCTGGCTCGCATGGCAGGCGTGCCGCCGTCTCGCGTACGCTCGCGCATCTGGAGGAGGGCGGCTACGTCGAGGTCGACGATTCGGGCGATGCCGCCGTTAAGTATCGTGCTCCGGTGCGCCTGACCGCTCTGGGCGGCGAGAGCATGAGCGAAGCGGACCGCATCATTCGCGAGGTGCTCGATACCACCGGTAAGGCTATGGGTGTGGAGCAGCGCGAGCAGATGTATGCGTCGCTGCGCACGATTCTCAACACCCTGCGCGAGCTGTAGGGCCGCCAAGGCTTTTGCTTCCAATTAACAACTGCATAGTCCTGTTTGAGCGCGTATACCGTGCCGGGGCCTTGCTGTCAAAATTCCCTGCGCGGGACCTGCGCAAGAAAGGATTCGCTATGTCCGTCCGCATTATTACCGATTCCGCAAGCGATATGTCGCCGGCCGAGCACCCAGCACTGGCCGTTTTGCCGCTGTCCGTCACCTTTGGCACCGATGTGTACATGGATGGCATCGACATCGATCACCAGCGCTTTTACGAGATGCTCGTGGAGCGCGATGAGCTGCCCAAGACCGGCCAGGTCAACCCGTACGCGTTTTCGCGGGCGATTGCCAAGGTTCGTGAAGCCGGCGATGAGGCTGTGATTATTACCGTGGGCGCTAAGCTATCAGGCACCAATCAGAGTGCCCGTACCGCACTTGCCGAGGCGCCGGGCGGCGACGTGTACGTGGTGGATAGCAATAACGTCACTCTGGGCGAGCGTGTCCTGGTCGAGTATGCCCTGCGCCTGGTGGATGAGGGCCGTAGTGCGGCCCAGATCGCGGCGGCCGTCGAGGCCGTCCGTGACCGCGTGGTCGTCATCGGCCTGCTCGAGACGCTGGAGTACCTGGTGCGCGGCGGTCGTCTGTCTGCTGCGGCCGGCGCCGTGGGCACGCTGCTCAACGTAAAGCCTGTGGTGGCTGTCGAGGACGGTCTGATCGTGCAGCTGGGCAAGGCGCGCGGTTCCAAGAACGGCCGCAACCTGCTGAACCAAAAGGTCGAAAAGGCGGGCGGCATCGACTTTTCCATGCCGCTGGCGCTCGGCTATACGGGTCTTTCGGATGCGGTGCTCAAGAAGTATATCGAGGACAGTGCCGCGTTGTGGGCCGGCCATGCCGAGGGTGAGCTGCCCATCCACACTATCGGCGCCACCATCGGCACCCACGTGGGCCCCGGCGCTGTAGCCGTAGCCTTCTTCCGCCCCGCCAACTAGCTTTCCGGTCAAAACCACCACAAAGGGGACAGGTACCTTTGTGGTGGTTTATGCTGGGTTCGGTTGAAAGGAGCACGCAATGGCGTCTGAGGGCTTTTTTGAACGGGTGTACGAGGTGGTCGAGCAGATCCCCGAGGGGATGGTCGCCACGTATGGTCAGGTGGCGCTGCTTGCCGGTCGACCACGAAGTGCGCGGTATGTGGGGTATGCCCTGCATAGCAATCCGCGCCCCGGCGAGATTCCCTGTCACCGCGTGGTGTTTGCCGACGGGCGCATATGCGAGGGTTTTGCTTTTGGCGGTCCCGATGCTCAACGTGAGCTTTTGCTAGGGGAGGGTGTGGCGTTTAAGGACGACATGCACGTCGACCTGGCCGTCTGTCGTTGGCCTGCCGGACTCTAACAGCTCTGCCGTGGTCAAAACCACCACAAAGGTGCCTGTCCCCTTTGTGGTGGTTTTCCGTTGCAGGTTTACCTGGGCTAACTTATGGAGAAGGTGTGGCGGAGCATATTGACGCTAGAAAGTAAACCACGGTGAACTATATTGTATTCAGCAACGGAGCAGGCAATAGGCGATGAAAAAGCCTGCCCTGTTGAGTTTGATTCGCATTCCTCCCCTCTGTGCGATTCAACGGTGTACTTCGGGAACAGGCCCGCTGGCAACTAACTGCCGGCGGGCCTGTTCCTGTTTGTCGGGGGAGTGCGATGGGCGGAGCCGAACAGGTCGGGCATCAAAAAAGGCGGACGCCGTAGCGCCCGCCCTAAAGCAATCGAAAGCTCAAGCCAGCAGATCGGTCTAGTACACCATGCCCATGGCGTCCTGAACCTCTGCCAGGGTCTGATCGGCGATCTCGTTGGCGCGACGGTTACCCTCGTGCAGGACGTCCTTTACATAGTCCAGATCGTTCTCGTAGCGCTGACGGCGCTCGCGGATCGGCGCGAAGTACTCGTTGACGGCCTCGGTCACGTACTTCTTGAGCTGGCCGGAGCCGCCCATGCCGATCTCCTCGGCAATCTCGACCTCGGAGCGACCGGTGCAGATGGCGGCGGTCGAAAGCAGGCCGGACACGCCGGGGCGGTTCTCGGGATCGAACGTGATCATGCGCTCGGAGTCGGTCTGGCTCTTCTTGATGCGTTTGGCCGTCTCCTCGGCGGTCATCGAAATATTGATGGCGTTGCCGTAGCTCTTGCTCATCTTGCGGCCGTCCAGGCCGGGCAGCAGCGGGGTCTCGGACAGCAGCGCCTCGACCTCGGGGAACACCTTGCCGTAGCGGTTGTTAAAGCGGCGGGCGATGGTGCGGGTGAGCTCGATGTGCGGCAGCTGGTCGCGACCGACCGGCACCACGTTGCCCTTGCAGAACAGGATGTCGCAGGCCTGGTGCACCGGGTAGGTGAGCAGGAGGCCGGTAAGCTCGTGGCCCGAGGCCTCCATCTCGGCCTTGACCGTGGGGTTGCGCGCCAGCTCGGCCTCGGACACCAGCGACAGGAACGGCAGCATGAGCTGGTTGGCGGCGGGCACGGCGGAGTGCGCGTAGATCATGGTCTTGTCGGGGTCGATGCCGCAGGCAAGGTAGTCCATGACCATGTTGTACACGTTGTCCTGGATGTGCTCGGTGGTGTCGCGGTCAGTGATGACCTGGTAGTCGGCGATGAGCACGTTGGTCTTGGCGCCCATGTCCTGCAGCTCAACACGGCCCTTGAGGGTACCGAAGTAGTGGCCCAGGTGCAGACGGCCGGTGGGGCGATCACCGGTGAGCATGGTGAACTTCTCGGGCGTATTGGCCAGGCCCTCGCGAATGGCGTTGCTCTTTTGCAGCGCGACTTCGTAGCTGTTCTCGTTTGGCATGATTGCTCCTAACGTATGTTCATGGGTCAAGATGATAACGCGTTTATTGGAGGGGCGGGACGTAAGTAGGCGAGGGGCG
>CALLRY010000285.1:0-3352 GCA_938014285.1 uncultured Collinsella sp.
GTCCCTTGCGGCGTAGTTCTTATTTAAGCCGTCCAAGTTTTGGGGTGCAGTTCACAGCAGGCGTAAGGGCTTTATCGCCCAAAACGCGCGCATTGGGCGCCTTCGCTTGTGCGGGGGCGCCTTTTTGCTGAGTGGTCGGGACGAGTGTTTAAAATCGCTTATGTTTGTTCTAGAATGTTCATACTGTCACATAAACGAACAGGAGCGAACATGCATATCTACTCTGTCAACGATCCCGAGTTCAAGTCCTATGGCAACGTTTGGGATAACGTTCCGTCCGAGCTTACGTCGCCCGTGCTCGAGGCGCTCTCTGCCACGCCCATTCCCGAGGGCAGCAAGTACGTTGCAAGTGCGCCGGAGCTCGAGGACGTCAAGGATGCCGACAAGCTTGGCTTTCTCATGTCTGGTGGCCGTCCCTTCCAGCTCGGCTGGTGCAACGGCCACAATACACGACTCAACTGCCTGGAGTATCACCGCGCGAGCGAATTCAACCTGGGCGCTCGCGACTTTATCCTGCTCGTGGCGCATCGCTGGGAGATCGAGGACGGCAAGCTCGACACCGCGTGCGTCAAGGCGTTTCGCGTGCCGGCGGGTACGGTCGTCGAAGTCTACAACACCACGCTCCACTACACGCCGTGCATGGTCGACGACGGTGGCTTCCAGGTGATGGTGGCGCTGCCCGCCGGCACCAACGGCCCGCGCCCCGAGGTCGCGGCCGACATGCCTGCGGCCGGCGACAGCTACTGCTACTGGAAGGCCGACAAGTGGGTCCTCTGCCATGCTGACAGCCCCAAGGCAGCCGAAGGCGGCTACGTAGGCCTCATCGGCAAAAATCTCGACATCACCGTGGACTAGCGCATCGCCCCAAACCACCACAAAGGTGCCTGTCCCCTTTGCGGTGGTTTGGGGCGGGCGGATATCGGGAAGTGCCAGACGGGGGAGGCTGCCGGGTGCCTTGCCGTCTGCGGATTTTGGGACATGCGGCCCGCTTTTTCGACCCATCTGTCGGTACACTAAAGGCACTATGGGTACCCGCGAGCGACATATCGGCCACGCGGCCGCCCGGACCGCGCCGGTTGCGGATCCCAGGGGCGGCAGGCTGTTCGCCATGCCGCGATTCCTAGTTGGTATAACGCACCGTGCATATCGCCATCGCGTCTTCGCTATCGCCGGCGCCATCACCGCGCTGTTCCTCATGCTTTTGGCGGTCTTGCCGGCGCTGTTCGCCTTCGACCCCAAACTTTCTAACGCCGTGCCTGCCTATAGCAAGGTGTCCGAAGAGGTCGTGGATGCGCTCGCCCATTCGAGCTCTCTCCCGCTGCTTGTCGCCGCAATTGTATTTTCGATCTGGGGCGTATCGGTCTATCTGCGCTGTTTGGACTATGTGTTGCGCCGCCGCCTTGTTGCCATCGCCACCATCTGCGCCCTGTGGATGATCGAGGTCATTCTGAAGTACAAGTCGTTCACGCCGTTCTATGCCACCGTGCTGTGGTACCTGTACTACGTGCCCATGACGCTCATTCCGCTGCTCTACCAGTTGTGCGGCCTGCGCCTTGCGGGCCTGGAGCAACACCGCCTGGGTCGCCGCTACTGCGCTGCGCTGTGGATTGTGGCCATCCTGCTTATCGGATTTGTGCTCACCAACGATTTTCACCAGCAGGTCTTCCGCTTTGACCGTACAAGCGACACCTGGAGCAACGATTACACGTACGGCTGGGGTTATTTCGCCGTCCTCGTGTGGACGGCCTTTGACTTCGTGGCCTTTTTCATCCTGGTTGGTCGGTCCTCGTCCTTTCGCATCCAGCGATTCTCGGGCACGGCGGCGCTCGTACTGCTGGGTGGCGCATTCTTTGCCATCTCGTATGCGTTGCGCGTGCCCTGGGCATGGAGGCTCAACTTTTCGCTCGTCTATTGCGTCTTGTGCGTGGTGGCGATGGAAATCTGTCTCGATTGCGGTGTCATTCCGTCGTATCACGACATCGCCGGCATCTTCGACACCTTGCCGCTCGACCTCAAAGTTCTAACGCGCGACCTGCAGGAGGTCTATGCCACGCCGGTGTCAAAGCCAATGCCGGTAGGCGTGCGCGAGGAGTTGCGGACCCAGGAGCACGGTCACGCCCATGCCTTTGCCGTGGCGTCCGATCCCGATGTAATGTACCGTGCCTTTCCGCTGCTGGGCGGATCGGCCCTGCTTGCCCAAGACGTGTCGGAGCTCAACGAGCTTAACCGTGAACTGGCACATCGTCGCATGGAGCTGCAGCGTCAAAACGAGCTGCTCGCCGCCGACTACGACCTTAAGACGCATTTGGCGGATCAAGAGGCCGAGACCCTGCTGGTCCAAGACGTGGACCAGGCGCTTGCCCGCGCGCTCGAAGGGATGTACGACCTGCTGAGCTCGCTGCCGCCGTTGACCGACGAAGCGTCTTCGCACGAGCGTTACCGCATGCTGCAGCGCGCCAAGATGCTCGTCGCCTATTGCAAGCGCAAGGGGTCGCTCACGTTGGCACAGCACGGGGAGAGCGGTTTTGATCGCGACCGCATTCAGCTCATTGCCAACGAGCTCGCAAGCGACCTGCGCACCATCGATATCGATTGCGCCTCGATTATCGCCATACGGCGCCCGATGCACGCCAGTACGGTAAGCGCCCTGTACGACTGCGTGTATGACTTTGCGTTTTTTGCCTACACCACCGACCATCCGGCGCTTATGTATCACTTGGGCGACCATGACCGATGCAGTGTCGAGCTGCGCGCCACGCTTTTTTCCAACGATGATGAAGATCTTTCGCAGACGCCCGCTGCGCAAGAGCTCGAAAGCGCTCTGCAAGGGCGCAACGTGGCATACCGCCTTGAGGGCGAGCTCGGCCAGCTGCGCATGATCGTTTTGATGCCGAGGGCGGGTGAGTGACGATGCAGATTTCGCTCATCCTTCCCCAAATCGTTGCGCTCGATGTTGTCTTTGCCCTGGCTGCGTGTCTGCAGACGATCCACGTCCCGCTCATCTCATCGCGCCGCTCGTCCTATAACCGTAAGGTGATTTGCGCCTACGAGGCGAGCCTTGTGCTTCACCTGATGATTTCGGCGCTCATCTTATTCGCGTCGTCTGGCTCGTATCTGCTGGCGCCGCTTGGCGTTTGCGCCAGGGCAATGGGCGGAGCGCTGTGGCTCAATGCCGCGATCTTTGCCTATGGCGTGGTGCTTATGGTGCGCTATCGTCGTCCCGTCATGCTGACTGAGCTGCTGCTCGTTGCCGCCGTAACGCCGCCAATGGTTGTTGTTATGGACTCGGCGTGGACCGTTGTCCTTATCGCAGAGGGAGCGTTCTTCCTGTTCCGTTCCATCGCGGCGCTCT
>CALLRY010000286.1:0-1494 GCA_938014285.1 uncultured Collinsella sp.
GGCGGGGTATTCGAGCTTCGCCATGGCGAGCATCGCGGTGTGACGGACGCCGGCCGGATCGTTGGGGGCAAAGTCGAGGCTGCGATTCGCGGCTTCGAGCGACATGCGATAGCGGCCGCTAATGAGGGCGCGCGACGCAAGGGCGGCAAGCCAGCGCAGATAGGGGCGGCGCATAAGGTCGCCTGCGGCCTCGCGCTCGTAGGGGTCCTGCGCCGAGGCGATCTTGAGCGCCAGATCATGCTCGACTTCATCGCGCTTGGATACCAAGTACTGTACGTACTCCTCGTTGGAGTTGGCGGTGAGGGCGATCAACATGCGCTGGGCATCCCAGTTGGTGGGGTCGAGCGCGGCTGCCTCGCGAAGCATGTTCTCGGCAGCGGCCTCTTCTTGCTCTGCCTGGGTATCGTCAGGGATAAAGGGAATGCGGTAGTCGACAGCCTCGACCACCTTGGCAATGAGGTGCCCGGCGCGGTCGCGGTCGTGCACGATGAGCGGCGCGGGGTTGCGGGTGAATTGTTCCATCAGACGCTCTACGGCGGCACCGTCGGTGAGCGGGATATTGTCGCGGCGCAAGGCCTCAAGAACGAGGCGATGGCAATCCTCTTGAATGGGATCGAATGCCATGGGGCCTCCTTTGCTGCGGTTAGGGTTCAAATGTCTCTATATAAGGTTCTAGTTTACCCGCATGTGGCACACCGGGGGTGCCGCACTTGGACATGCACCTTTGCACCACGAAGACGGATGTCGCACAAATGTCGGCACCTTGGACGACTGAGTGGTATCACGGTGCCGCAAACGGTCGATTTTTGGCGGCGAACGGGGCGCATTTTGGAGGGACACAGTCCTGCCCGGGATATGTGGTCAACCTTGATAAAACGTTTGCCCAGCTTGGGAGTATGAATGCCCCACAAGGGTCTTCAGGGATAGAAAAAACGTTTCATCATTGTCGGCTTTAGGTGAATAACTGATCAACCAGAACGGTAGAATAGTGTTTGTCTGAGCGTTGAGACGTTTAGACATTGCGCATTGTCATCGCCGGCAACACGCAAAACGGTCCTAACGGAGCCAATCGGGTGCTCCGTTATATACGCAAGTCTAAGAGGGGCTTGTTTAGGAGGCACAGTATGGGACGTTTTACCAATCCTCGCGATCTGTACTTTGGTGAGGGCGCTCGCCACGAGGTGAAGAACCTCAAGGGCAAGAAGGCCATCATCGTTTCTGGCGGCAGTTCTATGCGCCGCGGCGGGTTCCTGCAGGACGTTGAGGCCGACCTCAAAGAGGCCGGCATGGAGGTCAAGCTGTTCGAGGGCGTCGAGTCCGATCCCTCCATCGAGACCGTCATGAAGGGCGCAGCCGCTATGCGCGACTTCGAGCCCGACTGGATCGTTGCTATCGGTGGCGGTTCGCCCATCGATGCCGCTAAGGCCATGTGGGTCTTCTACGAGTATCCCGAGGAGTCCTTCGACAACATCATCCAGCCGTTCAGCTTCCCCG
>CALLRY010000287.1:0-3741 GCA_938014285.1 uncultured Collinsella sp.
ATGCGGTGGGTGCGTCGACGCCTGCCCCGTCAACGCTATCTCGATCGAGCGTGACGAGGCCGCTGGTACGGTGGACCTTGATGCATATCGAGACATTTGGGTCTTCGTGCAGACTGACGAGCACGATGCCGTGGCTCCCGTGGCCTACGAGCTCATGGGCAAGGGGCGCGAGCTTGCCGATGCTCGCGACTGCCGTCTGGTGGCACTGGTCGGCATAAGCCCCGAGGGCTCGCTTGGGGACCTGGAGCATCTGGTTTGCGCGGGCGCCGACGAAGTCCTGGCCTGTCGCGACGAGCGCCTGCGCCAAAACGATGCGGAGGTCTACGCCCGCTTGATCTGCGATTTGGTAGCCGAACGCAAACCCGAGGCCATCTTATACGGCGCGACCGCTTTTGGCCGTGAACTGGCACCCGGCGTTGCTGTGCGTTTGCAGACGGGCCTTACGGCTGACTGCACCGTACTTTCGATGGATACGGAGACGGGACTGCTGCAACAGACGCGTCCGGCGTTTGGCGGCAACCTGATGGCCACCATCGTCTGCCCCAATCATCGTCCCCAGATGGCAACAGTTCGTCCCGGCATCTTTAAGGCGCCCGACTTTGACTACGGCCGCTCCGGCACGATCACCCAGATATCGCTTGCGGATGATGCTAAGGCTCGTGTCGAGATCTCGATTCCCGCCGAGGAGTGGGGGCAGCGGGCCTCGATCGCCGATGCCGAGCGCTTGGTCGTGGTGGGCCGCGGCATTGGCTCCAAGAAGAATCTGCCCCTGATGCGAAGGCTCGCCGAGGCTCTGGGAGCCGAGCTTGGTTACACGCGACCTGTCGTGGAGGCCGGCTGGTTGGAGTATCGCCATCAGATTGGCCAGACCGGCGTATCGGTTTCGCCCAAGCTTCTCGTGAGTATCGGTGTTTCGGGCGCCATCCAGCATCTTGCCGGCATCGGTGGGGCGGAGTGCATTATCGCCATCAACGAGGACCCGGATGCCCCCATTTTTGGTGCTGCCCAGTACAAGGTTGTTGGGGACGCCGTCGAGGTCGTCGAGGAGCTGCTGGCCCAGCTTGAGCGCTAGGCGCGCGCCAGCCAGTCGCGCATCTCGTCCTTTAGGCACTCCCAGGTCGCTTGCGTGGTGGGATTGGTAAAGGGGCGCGTAATGCCAAAGGGTGCGTCGAGCAGGCGGTAGATATCGTCCTGTTCGCGCGCCAGCGCGCGGCTTGCTGGATAGACGAGCTCAAACATAAAGCAGATGAGCCCCACCAGGTAGTCCGCCGGCTCGTTGCGCTCGTCGCGCGCGACGCACCGATGCTCGTCAAAGGCGGCAAGCGTCGGTACCGAAAAGCGACTTGCTAGAAACGCGTCCTCATCCACTTTGAGGATGGTGTCGACGGTGCTGTCGGCGATGGTGCGCATAATGTCGATCTTGTCACCATCGCGCACGATATCGCAGAAGCACCGTGTACGCTCGTTGAGTTGTGCCGGCAGGCGAAAGTCGCTGTGATAGGCGATGCTCGCTCGGATGAGCTCGTCATGCGCACCGGTTTCGATAAAGTCACGGATGTTTGTCGTGGCGGGTGCATCGGCGGGATTCTCGCCAAAGAGGACCTCGATGCCCAGCGCCGCATGGCTCATGCTCTCGGCGTCCTTAAAGGTGTCCCAGCGTCGCAGCTGCTCAAAGCGGCCCATATCGTGTAGCAGGCCGCAAAGCCATGCCAGGTCAATATCTTCTGACGACCAGCCCTGCTCGCGCGCTACGGCATCGCATGCCTCGGCCACGTGGTACGTATGCTCGATTTTGAGCGCGATGCGTGGGTTGGTGGCGTCGTAGGCATCGGTGTAGCTTTTGAAGGCCGCGCGCGCCCGGTCTCGATCGATAGCTGTCATAATGACTTCCTAAAAAGTTGTGTCTTTCGATCCGGTGGCAATTGTAGGTGAACTCGGTTGCTGTCGGATGATGATTCTGCCGTATCGCTACATGCGGCTCGGAGACCTTGTCAGGATGAGAAGCGTATGGTGCTCAAAATCGTTAGAACCGTCTGGCCGGTGATGCTTACCTATGTTGCAATAGGCGCGCCGTGCGGAATGATCATGGGGCAGACGGGAATGGAGCCCTGGATGGTCTTTGCCCTGAGCAGCACGTTTGTGACGGGCAGCGGGCAGTTTATGATCTGCAACCTGTGGCTGGCGGGTGTGCCTGCAGCATCGATCGTCGCGAGCGTTGCCGCCATCTCCTCGCGTTTTGCGCTTTACTCGGCATCGATCGCGCCGCATCTGACGGGTGCCTCGAAGCGTCAGACGCTGGCTGTTGCCGCGACACTTACCGAGGAGGCATATGGCATCTCGCTTGCCAAGTTGGTTGAAGGGGAGGATTGGGGCCCGCGCGAGTCCTTTGTGCTCAACGTGATCCTCATCGCAACATGGGGCGTTTCGTGTACGATGGGCGCCATCGTCGGCGCCGTTGTCGATGTTCCCACCGCCATTGCAGCCTTTGTCTGCACCTCGCTCTTTATCTGCCTGCTCTTTTCGCAGCGGCTGTCGCGCGGCAACGTTGTCGCGGCGGTTTCGGGCGCGGTGTCTGTCGCCATATGCAAGTTCTTGGGCCTCACGAATATTGCCGTGCCGGCAAGCGTCGTGGCCGGCATTGCCATTGCGTTGGCGTGCGATGCTGTATTTGACGGAAGAGGTGCCCGCGATGCCCGTTAACGAGTTCTTGGTTCTGTGGCTGTCGTCGTGGGCTGCTATCGCGTTCTTTCGCATCGCGCCGGCGTTCGCCTTGCGCGGGCGGACCCTGTCGCCCCGTATTACCGAGGCCCTGGGCTATATCCCGCCCGCTGCCTTTGCCGCGCTGGTCGCCAACGACTTGGTGAGCCCCGGCGCGTTCGACGCGGGACTCTGGCCTGCCTTGGTTCCCTGGATTGCGGCCGCCGGCGTCGTGGTCGTGGCGGTCAAGACAAAATCGATGCTGTGGTGCTGCGTCTCGGGCATCGTACTCTATATCGTCTTGAGCCTTATATAGGGGTGGCGTCGCGGGCGCCGAATCTCGTTTCATCCCAACTTGTCGAATTTTTCACCGAGCTGGTCTATTTCTTCTGGTACCATGGTCAAACTTTACTGTAGCAAAGCGTGACGTGGGCTTTTGTACCCCGTCAGCGGAAATGGGGGTTTCATGGCACAGGAAGCAACCGCCAACGAGCAAAAGAAATTCAAGGTCCCGCGCATTCCGGGCGACATCATGATCCATCCGATGATCGTCGGTCTTTTGCTCAACACCTTCTGCCCGCAGGTTTTTGAGATCGGCGGCTTCTTTACGGCTGCCTGCCGCGGTGGCTCCAATACCATCGTCGCCGCGATCCTGCTGTTTGTGGGCGCCGGCATCAGCTTTAAGTCCACGCCGGGCGCCATCAAGACCGGCATCGTCGTGCTGATCCCCAAGCTGGTCGTCGCAGCGGCTCTCGGCCTAGGCGTGGCATATTTCTTTAACGACAACTTCCTGGGTCTGAGCTCCGTGTCTATCATCGGCGGCATCACGTTTTGCAACATGGCGCTCTATACGGGCATCATGGGCGAGTTCGGCGATGAGTCCGAGCAGGGCGCTGTCGGTATCCTGTTCTTTACGGCCGGCCCCGCCGTCACGATGATCATCCTTGGTGTTTCGGGTCTTGCCAACATCCCTGTCGGTACTATCATCGGCTCCATTTTGCCGCTCGTTATCGGCATGGTTCTGGGCAACTTGTTCCCGTTTAT
>CALLRY010000288.1:0-3743 GCA_938014285.1 uncultured Collinsella sp.
CAGCGCGGCGACGGAGTCGACGACGATAGCATCGATGGCGCCGGAACGCACGAGCATGTCAACAATCTCGAGCGCCTGCTCACCCGTATCGGGCTGGGAAATCAGTACCTCGTCGATATCCACGCCGATGCGCGCGGCATACGTGGGATCAAGCGCGTGCTCGGCATCGATAAATGCCACAACGCCACCCATTGCCTGGGCCTCGGCCAGGATCTCGAGCGAAAGCGTCGTCTTACCGGAGGACTCAGGACCGTAAATCTCGACGATACGGCCGCGCGGCACGCCGCCGATACCCAGCGCGGCATCGAGGGCCAGGGCGCCCGTGGGAATGGCCTCGACCTCGAGCTCGGGGCCACCGTCGCCGTACCTCATGATGGAACCCTGGCCGAATTTCTTCTCGATCTCGGCCTTGGTGATGGCGATCATCTCATCGCGCTCTTTACCCGTCGTGCGAGCATGAACGGTACGTACGGGACCTGAATTCTTGGCCATGAATAGCCCTCCTCTTAACAACCTGCATCGATAATAAACGAACGGCTGTTCGTGGTCAACCGTTCAGGCCAATCATATGCAGGCGGTCTTTCCAAAACCCAACCAAACGCCGACCAAACACTGACCAAATACTTGACCACAAAGGACCAAATATGAACAAGGCAGGCAAAAATACATCTACAACCAGCACAAACACTAAATTTGTCAGAGGTCCCTATCTCCACAATTAAGGGGCCCTAAGGCCCCTTAAAACATGTCTATTCCATAGAGTTGAGCACAAGGGCAATGCGCCCCAATGCCTCCGCGACCGCATGGGCACGAACACACGAACGGTCGCCCTCATAGTGGCAGCGCACAGAGTCCACGACCGGCACGCCCCCATCGGCGGAACGATGCGCCCAGCCAATATAGAAAGTGCCCGCCGGATCGTCCTCAGTGCCACCGCCGGGGCCGGCATAACCCGTTGCGCTCACTGCAATATCGCTCTGGTACAGCTCCAGCGAACCCACCGCCATCTCGCGCGCGGTCTGATGCGACACCGCGGTATAGCGGTCGAGCGTCTCCTGCTCAACACCAAGAACACGATGCTTAATCTCATCGCAATAGGTCACCGCACCGCCACGCAGCACCGCCGAGGCGCCCGGGATATCGGCAATCGTCGAGGCGATCATACCCGCCGTCAGCGACTCAGCCGTCGAAACCGTCACGCCCCGAGCGCTCGCGCGCTCGACAATATCACGCGCCAGCTCCTCGTTATGTGCGGAAATCTGCTCAAAAGAGTCCGTCATACCCACCAGGACCTAGACCGAAAAGACGATCTTGCGGCAGTTCCAGAAGTACTGGGCGCCCGAGATAACGGTCAGGACAACGGCAACGGCGTACAGGAAGCGCGACACCGAGTAGATGCCGAGCGTCAGCGCCACCGGGCCAAGGTGCAAGCCGGCCATAGCAAAAACGCACAGGTAACCGCAAATGGAGACCATCGTGGTTGCCGTCTTGTACTTGCCGAGCTTATCGGCCGCAACGACCACACCGGCCGCACTCGCGACCATGCGAAGGGCGCTCACCAGCAGCTCGCGGAACAGGATAATGAACACGGACCACACGGTCACCGCGCCAAAATCCAAGAACAGCAGCAGGGCCGAGAACACGAGCAGCTTATCGGCGATGGGGTCCAAGAATTTACCGAAGTCGGTGATCTCGTTGCGCGAACGCGCCAGATAACCGTCGACCTTATCGGTGCACGACAGGATCACATACAGAATGAAGGCAGCGGCGGCGAGCGGGCCGTCGAAGGTGCTCCAATCCGTACCGGCAACACTCGTGTGAGAAAGCGCCGACACGATCATGAACACCGGGATAAAGACGATGCGAACGCACGTCACGATGTTGGCGGGCGTCCAGACACTCGTCAGTTCCTTATTGCTCTCGTTAGCCACGACGCTCTCCTACTCCACAACATGACCGATAAGCTCATAGCAGAAGCTATCGGTAAACTCGACGGTCAGAATATCGCCCACGGACGCCTCGCTGGCGTCCAGATGCACCGCGCCATCGGAATCGGGCGCCTGGAACCAGGCATGGCCGATCAGCTCGGCGCCATCCTCGGTCTCTTCGATACCGTCGACGATCACCTGGGCGCGCTCGCCCACATGTGCGGCAGTGGCGGCAAAACCGAGCGACTCGGCCAGGTCCATGGCCTCCTGGGCGCGCTCGAGCTTGACCTCTTCGTCGACCTGACCCTCCATCTTAGCGGCCAGGCTGCCCTCCTCCTGCGAGTAGGCAAAGACGCTCGTGTAGTCAAAGCCGACGGTGTCCATAAAGTCGATAAGGTCGCGGAACTCGTCGTCGGTCTCGGTCGGGAAGCCGACCATGGCCGTGGAACGGATCACGATGCCGGGGATACGCTCACGCAGATCGCGGAACAGGTCCTCGAGCTCCTGGCGCGAACCAGAACGGCGCATGGCCTTGAGAATGCGTGCGTCGCAGTGCTGCACGGGGATATCGATATAGGGCAGCACCTCGGGCGTATCGCGAATCGTCTCGATGAGTTCGTCAGTCATGCCCTCGGGCTGCAGATAGAGCACGCGGACCCAGACGTTGTGCGGACGCACGGCCTCGGCGATGGCACGCAGCAGCTGCGCCAGATTGCGCGGCGAGCCATCGGCGACGTCCTCGTCGGCAAAGTCGGTACCCCAGATGCCCGTGTCCTGGCCGATCAGCACGATCTCGCGCACACCGCCGGCAACCAGGTCGCGCACCTCAGAGATGATGCTCTCGGCATTGCGCGAATGATAGCGGCCGCGGATGTAGGGAATCATGCAGAAGCTGCAGAAGCGGTTGCAGCCATCGGAAATCTTGACGTAGGCGACAGCACCCTCGACGGTACGTTTGACCTGCGGGATATAGGCTGCAATCTCGCGCTCGACACCCAGCACGCCATCGATGACCGCCACGATGCCGTCCTCCTCGTCGGCCTTCACAAAAGCAGCGACCTCGGGCAGCTCGTCAGGTAGGTCATCGCCATAGCGCGACGGCACGCAGCCGCACATGACGATGGGGCAAGAACGAACGCCGTCCTGAACCTCGTTGGCGAGTTCGAGCGTGGTCTCGATGCTCTCGGACGTTGCGGAGGCGAGGAACGAGCAAGTATTGACGATGGCAATATCGGCATCCTGCGGGTCGAATGCCTCCTCGTAGCCCGCGGCGGTCAAAAGAGAACGCATGCGGTCAGTGTCAACCTCGTTCTTAGCGCACCCGAGGGTGATGTAGAGCACGGAGCCCAACGGTGTATCCATGTTGGAGAGCGGTCCTTTCGATTGATATTAGCGGTAGTTGGTGAACTGCAGCGGCTGGCCGTAGTCCTGGTCGCGCAGGAACTGGATCACGGACTGCAACGCGTCCTTCGAAGCAGAGGAAACACGCAGTTTGTCGGCCTCGATGGTCACCTTGACCTTGAGCTTTTGGTCCTTGATGTCCTTGTTGATCTTCTTGGCGGTCGCTTGGTCGATACCCTCGACGATATGGCCGAGTACGCGCACGGTGCCGCCCGATGCCGCCTGCGGAGCATCCCACGAGACGGCCTTGAGGTCGATGCCGCGCTTGATGAGCTTGGAGCTCAGCACGTCGACAATCTGCTTGGAGACAAAGTCGGCCGGGGCGTTGATCGTAAAGAGCTTGTCGCCCTTCGAAAGCTCGATCGTGGCGCCAGAATCCTTAAGGTCATAGCGCTGGGAAATCTCGCGCGTGGT
>CALLRY010000289.1:0-1660 GCA_938014285.1 uncultured Collinsella sp.
GGTGTGGCGGCGGCTGCTGCCGACAAGCCCAAGTCGAGCGGTCAGCCCAACGGCCTGTCCAACGCCGAGCGTCAGAAGCTTCGCCGCGAGGTGAGCTCGCTCGAGCGCAAGATGGAGACGCAGCGCGCCCGCGTTGAGGAGGCCGAGGCAGCAATGGCCCAGGTCGATCCCACCAACTACACGGCGCTCGGCGAGCAGCAGGCGAAGATCGACGAGGCTCACGCCGCCATGGACGAGCTGGAGATGGCGTGGCTCGAGGCGAGCGAGAAGCTCGAGGGCGAGGAGTAGGCGAGAATGATCAAAGCCGCGTTTTTCGATATCGACGGCACACTGCTGAGTTTTAAGACCCACCGGATTCCGGCGTCGGCGCAGCAGGTGCTCGACAGCTTTCACGAGCAGGGGATCGCGTGCGTGATCGCCACGGGCCGTCCGACCTACCAGATGCCCGATTGGCTGTTCGACCTGGGCTGGGATGCGTACATTACGCTCTCGGGCCAGCACTGCTTTGATGCCGAGGGGGTTTACCGCAGCTGTCCGATTGATCCGGACGACGTTGCGGTGATCGTGGACCAGGTGGCGCAGGGGTGCTATGACTCGCTGTGCATGCAGGGCGAGAACTCGTTTGTGAACCGCCTGTCCGAGCGCGTGATGACGGCTGGCAGCAACGCGGGAATCGTCTACCACGAGGAGCCGTTTGAGCACGCCTTTGACGCGCCGGTCTACCAGTTTTGCGCCTTTGTGGACCCGGCCGACGAGCATATCGTGACCGATGCCGTGTCGCATTCGCTCACCACGCGCTGGTGTGACCTGTTCTGCGACATTATTCCCGCTAACGGCGGCAAGGACCTGGGTGTGGCGGCGACGCTGGAGCGTCTGGATATCGACGCGAGCGAGGCGATCGCCTTTGGCGACGGCGAGAACGACCTATCGATGTTTTCCGCCGTGGGCACGAGCGTGGCCATGGGTAACGCACAGGGCACGGTGAAAGCTGCGGCGACCTATGTGACGACCGCCGTGGACGACGACGGAATCTACAACGCCGCGAAGCACTTTGGACTCGTGTAGCTGCGGGCCGGCACCTGGCACCTGGGGACACTCCTTGCGGGGCGTCCCCATTTTGTTTTCGTCCCGCACGTTTTGTGAAACACGGCTAACTTTTAGGCAAAGTAGTAAGACATGGGCAACTTTTGCGGTAAAGTTAGCCGTGGAAAGTATCCAAAGGCTAACTAGCAATCATCGCGAAAGGCGGCCCATGGCCCTACGTGAATCCGGAGAAGACTATCTCGAATCGATCTACGTTCTGTCGGAACGTCAGGGCATCGTGCGCTCGATCGACGTTGCGGAGTACCTCGGCGTAACCAAGGCGAGCGTTTCCAAGGCCATGGCGACGCTGGAAAGCAACGGCTATGTCGAAATGGGCAAACGAGATGTTCATCTGACAGAGCGCGGTCTGGAGGTCGCGCGCCAAATGTGGGAGCGCCACTGCTTTTTCGTGGGGCTTTTGGAGGATGCGGGCGTATCGGCCGAGGTGGCGTCGCAAGAGGGCTGCCACATGGAGCACTGCCTGAGCGAGGAGAGCTTTGAGAAGCTAAGGTCGATGTTGGGCCGGGAAGATGTGGCGGGCCCAACAACGGAAGCCTAATTGACCCCCAGTAGCGCG
>CALLRY010000290.1:0-4237 GCA_938014285.1 uncultured Collinsella sp.
CCGCCGACGCTTCATAAGCATATGGCCCGGTTCCAAGGTGGGTTGGAACCGGGCCATATTGTTATTGATGAGGCCTGCTTTTGAGGCTTACTTTTCCTGAATCTGCTTGCCGCAAAGATGCTCAATCGTAATCTCGTAGAGCTGGACGCCCTTAATGTCCTTGGCGATTTCCTCTTCGACTTCCTCGGCAGAAGGGTAGTACTTAAGCGCGAGCTGGCGGACTTTATCCTCGATAAACGCGGGGGTGTCATTCGCCAGGCGACAACGGCCAAAGACCACGGTACTCATAACGTAGGGAGCCCAGTCACCGTCCTTGTACCACTCGTTGCCGTAAACGGTAAGGCAGACCTTGTCATCGCGCTTGAGTGCGTCGACCTTGTGGCCAGCCTTGGCGCCATGGAAATAAATCTTGTCGTGCTCGGCGTCAAAGAAGTAGTTGACGGGAATGGCATACGGGTAGCCATCGTCGCCGTTGACGGCAAAGACGCCGCGCTTGCAGGTAGCGAGCAGCTCGCGCGCTTCCTCGTCAGTGATGGCGCGCTTCTTTCGACGTAAGGGCCTAAACATCGTTGGCTTCCTTTCTGGTCGTGCGTGGTGGTTGAGCACAAACTATAGCGAAACGGATCCGTTTTTCTTGATGCGGGCGAGTATGTTTTTGAGTTTGTTAAAGTCGAGCGGTTTGGACAGATGGGCGTTCATGCCGGCGTCGTGTGCCGCCTTGGCGTCTTCGGCAAAGGCATTGGCGGTGAGCGCGATGATGGGGATATCGGTTGCATCGACCTTCTCGCTCAGACGAATCGCGCGGGTTGCCTCGTAGCCGTCCATGTCCGGCATCATAATGTCCATCAGGATCGCATCGAAGCTGCCGGCGGGACGGCCAACGTATAGGTCGACCGCTTCGTTGCCATCGGCGGCGCGAGTTACGACAATGCCTTCGCTTTCGAGCAGCGCCTGGGCAATCTCGGCATTGAGCTCGTTATCTTCTGCCAAAAGAACGTTCATGCCGGCAAGCGAGCAGCTGTCTGCTTGCTCGTCCGCGCGTTCTCTTGCCTGAGGGTCTTTGTCGATATCGAGCGGAATCTGGACGTTGAACGTACTCCCCACGCCAACCTCACTCGAAATCTCAATCGTGCCGCCCATCAGTTCAATAAGCGACTTGACGATTGGCATGCCCATGCCGGTTCCTTGGAACTTGCTGCGCGCATCGTCACCTTCTTGGGCAAACGGCTCATAGATATGCTTTAAAAACTCGGGAGCCATGCCAATGCCGGTATCCGAAACGCTAAAGGAAAAGAGCGCGCGCCCGTTATCGAGTGGCTTGGTCTTTGAACTAAAGGTGACGGAGCCGCCGTGCTTGTTGTACTTAATGCTGTTGTCTAACAGGTTGATCATGATCTGTCGGATATGGGTGGGACTGCCGATCATGTATGGCCCCGTGGCGTACGGCAGACTATTGTCCTGCATTGTGATGCCGTTACTGGACGCGCGGAGCTTGCACAGCACTAGCGTATCGTCACAGAGCTCTTTGAGGTTAAAAGGCGCATGCTCCAGTGTTAGCTTGCGGTCTTCGATTTTGCCCATCTCGAGGATGTCGTTGATCAGCGAGAGCAGGTGATTGGCGGCAACGCGCGCCTTGGCACGGCTCTCGCGGGCGACTTGCATATCGCCTTCCTTCAATTCCTCGATCTCGATAAGGCCCAGGATACCGTTGAGCGGCGTACGGATGTCGTGGCTCATGCGCGTGAGGAATGCCGTCTTAGCGGCGTTGGCAGCATCGGCTTTTTTGCGCTCGGTTCGAGCGCGCACGAGCGCCCAGATGAGCAGGACGATGCCGACCGACAACATACCGATGAGGGTAGCTGCAATGGCGGTGCGGTTGCGATAAAGGAATTGAAGCGTGTTGGATTCCTGGGCCGTGTACGACGTGGAGGAGAAATTGCTTGCGGAGAGCGATTCTCCGGCATTGATGATGCCCTTGTTGATGATTCCCAACAGCTCGGGTTTTCCGCGCGAAATCCAGCACGAGAGCTCACAGGTGTCAGGGAGCTCGGTCGTCTCGCAGTCCTCGAGATCGTAACGGTCACCGATGGTTTTTACGCGTGAACTGGGAGCGACGATGCAGTGCGTCGTTCCCTTCCTGAGGGCGTCGAACGCTTCATCGTCGGATTGGTATTCGGTTACGGTCGCTGTGGGGAACAGACTTTCAAGTGCATTTTTGTTGACAAACGATGATTTGGTACAGGCGATGTTCTGAAGGTTTTTGTTCAGGTTGCTGCCGGTGTGGATAGCGGTGAGGGATATGGTTCCCAACGATACCGACTGCACAACGCCTGTTTGCTCGGCAAACCAGTAATCTCGGTATACCGGCAGCGCAACGTCTATGCTTTCCTTTGACAGGGCCTTTGACATCATCTTGTAGCTATCAAAGGCGACGGTTTTGACCGTAATGCCAAATTTATCGTGTAGCGTCGTCGCAAGCGATGCGAGCGAGCCTTCCATTTCGCCGTCTTCGTTCTCGTTGCAGTAGGGGAGTTTGCCCGTAATGTAGCCGAGCGTGATGGTGTTGTCATTTGCTTTGAGCCAGGAACGTTCGGGTCCGTTGAGCGATGATGAGCCGCTGTTTTGGGTCGAGTAGTGAGATTTTACTTCGTCGTTATAGCGTGGGTTGACGCGGGCGATTGCCGTCATGGCAGCATTGATGTCGTCCATCAGGTCGGGGCGGCTTTTGGGAACGGCAAAGTAGTAGTCGTTCGAACCAATGTAGAACATGGGGGAGGCATTGGGCGACGAGATTGTGTCGTTCATGATGACGGCATCGACTTCGTCGTTTGCGAGCGCGTCAAAGAGATCGGATCCTCCGTCATACTCCTTGTATGTGCAGGCGATTCCTTCGCTGGCGAGCCATTGCTGGCCAACGAAGGTTTGCATGACGTCGGGGTTGCAACCGATAGTGAGACCCTGGAGTGCTTGAGGGTCACCCTTTGCAAGGTCGTCACGGTCGGGCCTGGCGTAGATGTAGTAGCGCTCGGTGCCCTCAGGGTTCGAGGAAAAGAGCAGCTTTTGGGCACGTTCCTCGGAGTAGGAGATGTTGGGCATGAGGTCGATCTCGCCTGCCTCGAGCATGTCCATAAGCTCGGTGAAGGTGCCGGAGACGTATTCGTACCGCCAGCCGGACGTGTAGTACGACAGGGTCTGGAGGTACTCGTAACCCCATCCCGAGAGACGCTCGCCGGGGGTGCCGTCCTGGAAGCCCTCGTTGCTGACGAGCCAGCCGACGCGGACCGTCTTGACTTGCTGATCGGTATTGGCGGCATAGGCGGGGGCGGGCATGATGGTGCTCAGTACGGCGAGCGCGGCAAGTGCGACGGCCAGGGTGCGATATATAACTGAACGAAGGACAGCGGCAGCTCTCACATGCAATCCTAACGAATCGAGACATTACCGCATAAGGATACCAGCTCAGCCTGCCCAGCCGGCAGCTGCACCGCTAAACGGTCCCGCCCGGCAGTCATCGGGGACGTTCTTAAACGACTAGTCATTGGGGACGTTCTTGTTTGACTAGTCATTTAAGAACGTCCCCAATGACTAGTTCCCAATGACTAGTTTCGTTTGCGGGGGAGGCGTGGGACAATACCGAGCGAACGAGATTGGGCGTCTGGGAAAGGGGTCGCGATGAACAGGTTGAGGACGCTTGCCGATGTGCTGCGACAGGCTGGCTTTGCGCGCATCACGGGCCTGTTTCTAATCTTTTACCTGCTGTGCTCGACTGCCGTCTGGCTGTCCGAGCCCACGTCCCTTACGTTTGGCGACGGTCTCTGGTTTAGCTTTGAGACGGTCTCGACCATCGGCTTTGGTGACATTCCTGCCGAGACACCGGTTGCCCGCGCCATTACCGTCATTCTGAGCGTCATCAGCATCTTCTACATCGCCATGCTCACGGGCGTGGCGGTGAACTACTGCAATACGCTTATCAAGCTGCGCCAAAAGGACACCATGGCGCGCTTTATGGACGATCTTGAGCATTTGGAAGAGCTCGATCGTGACGAGCTCGCCGATCTTTCGCGTCGCGTGCGCGAGTATCGTCGACGCCAGCGCTAAGACGAACGTCGTGCGCCACAACAAGGGGGACCAAATATGAATATCACCGTGTATCTGGGTGCCAGTGCCGGCAATGATCCGGCGTTTCTGCCCGCGGTGCAGGAGCTGGGCAACTGGATTGGCGCCAACGGGCACGCGC
>CALLRY010000291.1:0-1576 GCA_938014285.1 uncultured Collinsella sp.
TGCGGTGAAATAGGGACTGAATACGGGCTCCAGAGGCCAAAAGAGTCCCTATTCCACCGCAACTTCATGGGGATGTGTGACAATGCCCGTCGGAAAACATCTGCTGTCTTTGGGGGTCTATCTATGCTGTACGAGTTTTGTGCCGAGAACTTTGAGCGGGTGCCGGCGGCTATCGATGCCGGTGCAAGGCGTATCGAGCTGTGCGACAACCTTGCCGTTGGTGGCACCACGCCTTCGGCCGGCGTTATCAGCGCTACGACCAACTATGCCCACGAGCACGATGCACGGGTGATGTGCATGATTCGCCCGCGTGGCGGCGACTTTCACTACAACCAGGACGAGTTGCGTATGATGGAGATGGACCTGGGCCTTGCCGTGAGCGCCGGCGTTGACGGCTTGGCCTTTGGCTGCTGCAAGCCCTGCGCTGGCGGATGGGCACTCGACGAGCTTACGTTGGGCGCCCTCGTGATGGCCGCGGGCTGCGCGACCGAGGAATGCAAGCGTGAACCCATCGACATCACCTTCCACATGGCGTTTGATCAGCTCTCGCCCGAGGCTCAGCTCGACGCGATTGACATACTCGCCGACTGCGGCATCACACGCATCCTGACGCATGGTGGCGCTGCCGGTACGCCGATCGAGGACAACTTCGAAAACCTGGCCCGCTTGATCGAGTATGCGGGCGACCGCTTGACCATCCTTCCCGGCGGCGGCATTTCCACGGTCAACCGCGATACCGTGGCGGCGGCACTGGGCGTCTCCGAGCTCCATGGCACCAAGATTGTGCCGCTGGAGGTGTAGCCCGTGGCACTTGTATTCGATGTCCAGCAGGCGAGCGGTAAGCCCGACGATAATCGTCGCCCTGGCACCGCGTGCCCCTTTTGCGACACGGAGGGGCTTGCCAACATCATCCAGCGCGATGGTGACTGCATCTGGCTCGAGAATAAGTTCAAGACATTGCGGGCCACACGTCAGACCGTATTGATCGAGTCTGCCAATCACGACGCCGACCTGGTGACCTATGAACCGGATGAGCTGCATCATGTGATGCGGTTTGCCCTGGGCTGTTGGCAGCAGATGATCGATTCCCAACAGTACTGCAGTGTGCTCATGTACAAGAACAAAGGCCCGCTTTCGGGCGGCAGCCTCGTCCATCCACACATGCAGATTGTGGGCTTGGAACAGGAGGACGGCTATGCGGCGCTGGCCTCAGCCAACTTTGAAGGCATCAGTGTCTGGCAACAGGGGAGAATCTCGGTCGACATCTCAACCGAACCGATCATGGGGTTCTTTGAGATCAACGTTTCAGCCCCGCAGGGAATCGCTGCCAGCGATGACACGAGAGACCAAGCCGAGGCGGATCTCTTCGCCGATGCGATCCAGGTAGCTCTGCGCTATATCCTGAACGAGCACCACGGTGGTCGCGCAGAGTCGTACAACCTGTTCTTCTATCACCTGGGCGGTCGGACCATTGCCAAGGCGCTGCCACGTTGGGTGGTTTCGCCCTACTTTGTCGGCTATCGTTTGGCCCAGGTCAATGCTGAGACAACGCTCGATATCGATGCTGAGCGCCTGC
>CALLRY010000292.1:0-4016 GCA_938014285.1 uncultured Collinsella sp.
GCATCACTTCAACATTAAGCTCTATGTCGCAAAAGCCTACGCCTCCCAGGGATCGCGGCAGTGCAAGTAGCAAATACGCCTCGACCTCAAAAGGCGACGCGGCACCCAATGGAACAAGTTGCGACACCGTCCTAAATCTATTGCCGTAACGTATCCCGCAAACATCTGAACAAAAACGGTCAAGGTCTCCGCCCAAAACCAAAGCGTCTCGACGCCATAAATTTGAGGCGGTGCCGTCCTCGGACGGGCAGCGCACCCAACCGAACGTTGTCGAGATCGCGCCCGAATCAATTGCACGCGAAAGCTCCGCCTCAAGTGCCGCAGGCAGAGCGCACACCGCAAACAAGCCACACATCTCCGCCAATACCAAAAGAAGCTGAAGATCCGTCAGATGCCGCGACATGATGAATACCGTCAGAAGAGGAGACGTAATCAAAAACCCATGCTCCGTTTCCAGTACGGATTCCCTGGGAAGCTCACCAAGAAACAGCCGCTGCCTAATGCTGGCAGGACAAGTCCGTTTGTTTCTTGTCTGAACCAATGTATACAACGGAAAACCGAGCGCGACCGCAGCCGTCGGGTTGCGGGCGAGATCATATCGCTGCCGGTCTTCTTCCGGTCGTGGAAGCGGCGGACACAAAGCGCGGACTTGAGGAGGCAAACGCCAGTACCTAAAAGCCGATATGTCACAAAGTAGATCCTTCATAGGCACAGGAAAACACGAATTTCAACCCAGTCAGTCACGCATTGGCGCGAACGCACCAAAAATGGCGCCGAACGGACTGCCAAGTTTTCAACAGCCCTCCCCAACTGGCCAAAAGCTTGCCGAGAGCTGGACGAAACCCTGTTGAAACCCCATTTTTTCTCATGTAGAAGCTTTGCGCGGCAAGTGAGTAGACTTTTTTGAACATCCCGAGCAGGCCGGTCATCCTGCTTTTCAAAACCGCAGGTAGATAGCTTGTTATAAAACTGCCTGGTCGCCAAAGTGCCGAAAGTCTACTCACTTAGGTTGCAGAGTGCCCCCCATTAGCTGCAATTCCAAGGTAGTTAGCACTTTTGGACTCAGATCGTCATACTGGACAAGGATTCGAGTCGGGTTTTCAGGGGCAGATGCACCATCGGCACACCAAAAACAGTCACTGACATCGATGAACGGGATACTCGAGCGTGTGAGGGCCTGCGCAAAAGAGCTTCCGCCCGTTCCACGCTCCGCAACCACGGTACAGTAAAGGCCCGCATCTGCCTGCTCGATCGAGACCTCCCCTGCCGGAAACGCTTTCCGCACAAGCGCCATCAGGCCATCACGTGCCTCACGAGCACGAACGCGCACGCGGTTCACATGCCGCTCGTAATCACCCGATTCCAGCAAACGAGCCAAAGCGACCTGGTCGACAGAACTCACCGACGAGGCATAGAAACCAAGGTTGCACCTAAACCGCTCCATCAGCTCATCGGGCAACACCATGTACGCCAAACGCAACGCCGATGAAAGGCTCTTCGAAAACGTGTTGGTGTAGATAACCGACTGGGCGGCATCGATCGACGCGAGCGCGGGAATCGGCTTCCCGGCAAGGCGAAACTCACAATCAAAGTCATCTTCGATGAGATACCGACCTGGTCGCTCGACGGCCCAGCTCAGAAGCGCATAGCGCCGCGCAATGCTCGTCACAAGGCCGGTCGGATACTGATGGGACGGCATCAGATGAAGTACATCGGTCCCGGTTTTCTGCAGAGCGCTCAAGTCCACGCCCTCATCATCCAACGGGATATGTCGAACTTTGCAGCCCATAGCCTGATAGATGCGCGTCAGACGTAAATAGCCTGGGTCCTCAACGGCATACACCTTGTCAGCGCCAAGCAACTGAACCAACATGGTATCGAGCAGCTGGGCGCCCGCGCCGATAACAATGTTATTGGGATCGACATTCATGCCCCTTGTCCCACGCAGGTGGTGAGCAATTTCGCGTCGCAGCCGAGCGGTGCCCTGCGCCGGTGCGGGCGAAAAGATTTCGCGCTCGTCTTCGGATGCCAGCGTCGCCCGTAGTGCGCTTTGCCAAAGCCGCGCCGCCTCCAATAGCTCGACCTGTCCGTTGACATCATGCACGCTGGGGCCCACAGAGACGGCATCTCGGTCGATGCCCTCCGCAGCCGAAGCCAAAACCGGTGCATCCGGAAGCTCGCAAGCGTAGTAGCCACGACGTGGTATTGAGCAAATATAGCCCTCAGCGAGTAACTGGCTATATGCATTCTCGATGGTAATAACACTGATTCCCAGATGACTGGCAAAGGCGCGCTTAGACGGCAAATGCTCCCCCGCCACAATGCGTCCAGCTACGATATCATCTCGAATTTGCTGGTAAACATACTCATAGAGCGATGCTTCGCCGCGTTTTTCCAAATTGTAGTCAAGCATGAGCCTATCACCTGACCTTATTAAGTCATTCAATCTGGTATTAGTCTGACCTTGTAATTATCTCGAAAACTGAGTATTTTGTCATACCCAGCTCCCCGATAGGATGTTCCGTCAAGCAATGCACATGCCAACCAAGGGAGCAACCATGGCAGAACAGAACAGCAAGGCCGACCGCGTCAAACTCAATCGCGAGCTCGCGCAGATGCTCAAGGGCGGCGTCATCATGGACGTTACCACGCCCGAGCAGGCACGCATCGCCGAGGAGGCAGGCGCCTGCGCCGTCATGGCCCTCGAGCGCATTCCGGCCGACATCCGTGCCGCAGGCGGCGTCTCGCGCATGAGCGACCCCAAGATGATCAAGGGCATCCAGGAGGCCGTCTCCATCCCCGTCATGGCCAAGTGCCGCATCGGTCACATCGTCGAGGCGCAGGTCCTGCAGGCCATCGAGATCGACTACATCGATGAGTCCGAGGTTCTCTCCCCTGCCGATGACGTCTATCACATCGACAAGACCCAGTTTGACGTGCCGTTTGTCTGCGGCGCCCGTGATCTGGGCGAGGCGCTGCGCCGTGTTGCCGAAGGCGCCACGATGATTCGCACCAAGGGTGAGCCGGGTACGGGCGACGTCGTTCAGGCCGTGCGTCACATGCGCAAGATCCAAAAGCAGATCCGTGACGTTGTTGCCCTGCGCAACGACGAGCTCTTTGAGGCAGCCAAGCAACTGCAGGTTCCGGTCGAGCTGGTGCGCGAGGTCCATGCCACGGGTAAGCTTCCCGTCGTGAACTTTGCCGCCGGCGGCGTAGCGACCCCTGCCGACGCCGCGCTGATGATGCAACTGGGCGCCGAGGGCGTCTTTGTCGGCTCGGGCATCTTTAAGAGCGGCGACCCCGCCAAGCGCGCCGCCGCCATCGTCAAGGCCGTGGCAAACTTCACCGATGCCAAGCTCATCGCCGAGCTTTCGGAGGACCTGGGCGAGGCCATGGTGGGCATCAACGCCGACGAGATCGAAATCATCATGGAGGAGCGCGGACGCTAGTCCGGCAGAAAGGATCGCACATGAGCGATTATGCAGACCAAACGGTCGCCGTGCTGGCGGTCCAAGGCGCTTTTGCCGAGCACGAGGCAAGACTATCCGGGCTTGGCGCACACTGTATTGAGCTGAGGCAGGCGGCCGATTTGAAGCAGGACTTTGACCGTCTGGTACTTCCCGGCGGCGAGTCCACCGTTCAGGGGAAGCTGCTTGATGAGTTGGGCATGCTCGAGGAGCTTCGTGCCCGTATCGCTGAAGGCATGCCCGTCCTGGGCACCTGCGCCGGCCTGATTCTACTGGCTCACGATCTTGCCGCCCATGACGATAAGGGCACGCCGCGTTTGGCAACCATGGATGTGCTCGTTGAGCGCAATGCCTACGGCAGGCAGCTCGGCAGCTTTCGAACCAAGGGGCAGGTAGCCGGCATCGACGGTGAAGTGCCGCTGACGTTTATCCGCGCGCCCCGCATCGTTGAGGTGCACGGCGATGCCGAGGCCCTGGCCGAAGTCGATGGCCGCATCGTCGCCGCCCGCCAAGACAACCAGCTCGGCGTAACCTTCCACCCCGAACTCG
>CALLRY010000293.1:0-12976 GCA_938014285.1 uncultured Collinsella sp.
AGCAGCGACGCGACGCCGGACGCTAGCAATAAATAGGCGCCGAGACCCATGTCGGCCCCAAAGCCAGGCGCAATAACAGCGGCGTGCTTCTTGATATTCAGCGGTGCTCAAGCGAGCAAATATTCATGAAATAGGAGGAATCGACAATACCAAAATCGGCACTTATATCCAACTTCACGCAAAAGCCGAACAAAAGCCCTTGATTATCAACTTCATCCGAACAAAAGCCAGCCAAGTATCACTTAGCAAATACAAAACGCCTTCTCGACATCCATAGCAGTGGCATCCCAGTTATATCGACTTTCAACAAGCGCCCTAGAGTTTCGAGACTGAAGAGAAAGCAGCTCTCGATCATCAAAAAGCCTGCATAATGCCGAAACCACCTCATCAGATGCCATGGACCGAATTATTGTGCCGTAGCTATCATCTAAGATAAGCTCGCGTGCCCCGCCCACATCTGTTACCACTGCAGGCGTTCCGCAGGCTGAAGCTTCAAGAAGTACCGTTGAAAAGCCTTCGGAACGAGTTGGAAGACAAAGCACATCTGCTTGCTGAAGTAAGGAAGAAATATCCTCTGTGTTACATCTCCCAAGCCAAAACAAGTTAGACGAACAGGCTTCCTTGACCTCATTAGCCAGCGGACCATCCCCTGCAAGAACAAAACAAATATCACGCTTGGTAATATCTTTTGTGCGAGCCGCCTCAATAATTGAATTAATTCCCTTTTCAGGAATAAGCCGCCCGACAAAAGCTACAACCACAGATGACTGAGGGATACCTAATTCAGATCGGAAATCTCTCCCCGAAGAAATACTCCTATAGAATGAGGCATTGATTGAGTTTGAAATGACACCCTTTGCAGTGATATTAAAGTGTTGAAGCCATTCAACACTTTTAGAAGAAATCCCATAGAAATCAGGGTCAAACGTCTTTACGCGATCCGTAATCCAATCCTCATATCGGCGCACAAAAAAATCAAGGAGTGGCTGATTGAAGGAAAGATACGCTGAGCCGTGGTCGAGAACGACAGCCTTAGCACTATGATCCGCAGCAAACCTCAGCCCTTCGAGCGAGAGAGGGAAAAGTCTCGTGTTTATCAGAACACCATTCCACTCATAATCATCAAGGGTTTGCAGGAGTCGGTAATAATCACTGGTTTTTTTGGGAAGAGGAAGTCTTCCATCAAGTAACGGAATGCAAGGAAGACGAATTACCTCCAGGCCGTTTTCGACTGAATGACCGACTCCCACGCGCATCGAATCATTAGTAACGATAACCACCCTATCGCCGCGTGCAGTCAAGGCGTGAGCGAGACCATCGACAAAATTACCAATTCCACTAAGTTGCGGGTGATAATGGTGAGTGAAAATACAAATAGACGAGCTCATCACATAACCTCATCTGATATAGATGTCATATCCTTAATTCTGTGCCGTCCAGACTTCCCCATCTCCAAAGTCGAGCAAGAGCGGAAGATGGGTATGTCGATTATCCGGTGACGGTATTTTTTTCCAATCGCCATACATCGTTGTAAGATATTTATCCGTCATACGAGGAACAGGGAATTCACTGCCTTCGAAAACCGCACTGCTCAGAGGGAAAATCTCTGAAATAGGCACTGGCGCCATATTCGGCCAGCTTAACGTCAGACAGTAATCAGAGACCTCACCCGTATTTGAGTCGGCAATACAGGAATCGAAAAAATCCTGGTAAGAGCATGCGCCTCGAGAAACCAGTTGTTCTACCACGTGCATAGCAGAACAACCAATTTGCTCGAGTTGACCAAGGAACCCTTTATGAGGGACAACAATGGAAGAAGAATGATATAAATAGGCTCTTTTCTGTGCAATTGATGCAGTTCGGACTTGCTTTGCACGAAGGCGTTTATCTGTATAGAGCTGGTCATATGGAAAGATGTCGACAAAAATGCCCATCGAACTGGAAGCCTCTCGAGCCTCTTGATTCTCGAAGCGAGTTCCATCGCGATACACCTTAGCAAACATCGCAGCATAGCCAGTAGTATTCCGCGATGTATGGAGCGAATATCCTTCCGGTAACCCACCCTCGGCTAAAGAGCAAAAGCGGTCATAATCTGAACGCATCATTCCGATATCTATATCATCATCCCAAGGGATAAACCCCCTATGACGCATTGCTCCTAAACATGTTCCACCGTCAAGCCACCACCTGATGCCGTGCTTAGAGCAGAATGCGGCGACAACCTGAAGGATATCCAATTCAGTGTTTTGAAGCTTTAATAGCGCGTGAGCTTTAGACATCATCGGCCTATCTCTTTTCCCCGAACCATTGTTGCGTCTGTTTCCCCAAAACAGAAGACTGATAAATAAGGCAAATGGCATTGGATATAAGCGCCGATACAGTAGGGCCATTTAAGCCAAACAGCATTTGCGCAGGAGCCATAACAGCGACAGCACTAATTAAGGACAGCATGCTGCCAACAAATACCCCTCGGTAATTATCAAGAGAAACCAACAAATCGTTGACAAACCAAGCGATGCCAGTCAAAAAGGCACAAGCCAACATAGGCTGAAGGAGATCGGTATGTTTAGCTATTCCAGCGCCATAAAACAGTGACAGCAATAATTTACCGAAAAAGAAAAGGGCAACTGAAGATATGACACCGACAAAAAAGATGCCAGCAAGTATTTTACCTATGAGCGAAAAAAAGGACTTTTCTCTAGAATGGTAACGCTCTACTAGATAACCTAATAAAGGATTATAAATATAGGTCGCACCCATTTGGATAATTGCCACAGGTGCAGCAACTGATGCATAAATACCCAGAGCAGAATCTCCGAATGAATAAGATAAATACTGCCTGGGAATATTCGGCGCCGCAGAAGCAGCAATGCCGCCCAGAACGATGGGCAAACAGCTACATAGGAAGGCTCTGACCTTCGCTCGGCTAATTCCAAGCTTGATTGCAGAAATCCGATTTGATCTTGGATAATCGTAAATAACTCCGATGCCTATTGTCACTACCGTCATAAGCAACAGTGCACCTTCGAGGCTATTAAAAAATCCAAAGACAAGAATGAATGAAAGGAGAGAGCCGATGCCCTGCATTATGAGGGATTTCCCAATATAGTCCATCCTATGACCAACCTGATCATTAGCATGCATGACATCAATGACTAAGCCAGCGGTTTTATAGAGAGCATACAGAAGAATAGCGGGCACCGTACCAATACGACACGTTGCAATGGAATAGACGGCTAACATTGCAAACGCTATAAAAGTAGTAAAGAAACGAAAAGTCAGGTATTCACCAGCAGAGTTTTTCCTTTCAACATCTGCAATTTGCACCGTGTACATCCTGTATTGGGCTAATTGAGAAAACATGTTGAAAATAGACATAGCCAGCGAATAAATGCCTGCAGCACTATATCCATCAGACAGCCGAACGACCAAAATGGTGATAAGCCACTGACAGCCTAAATTAGTCAACGAACCGACGGTATTCCAGAACATATTATGTTTAATCGAAAGAGTCTTCTCTGTGGCCTTCACAAATATAAGCGCCCTTCTAAACCTGTCGAAATGAGGATACGGAGCTATCTCGCAGCTTTAAGTTCTTTTAAAATCAAAATAAACAGCCAATTCGGCATAAGACGTATAATGATATCTGCTTTAGCGATAGACGGGCAAGCTCGTCGGTATTTAAGTAAACCAATTATGGAGCGCCGCTCCCTTGCTTCAGCGAACCCCAATATTTCCTTTAGATGCGGTGAATCGGGAAATCTATCGGCAAATCGCCTAGCAGTATCAACCCTGTTTTTAACTCTTGTCGAATACCAATCATCTTTTGAAGAAACACCTGCAAGGAATCCAGTTTCGTTACCACCATGTCGACGATACTTAACCAAAGGAGTCATAGTAAAGCTGCACTTCCCCAGTTCACTGCAACCCAATGTCAACCACAAGTCATGTGCAGTCGATTCCGGAAAGGGAATCATCGACTTCGCCGCACTCGCATCTAACATGAGAGCCATACCAATGCCGTAACATACGCTTGCGGCCTGTACAGTAATATCCTCTCCAGAGCACCAATTTACTTCCGGCGAATTAGGATGAGCTTTCCTATAACTCTTTACCAGAATATTTCCGTTTTCGTCAATTACCGATCTATCACAAACATCTAGAATTGAGCCTTCTTCTAGCATATGGTTGAGCGAAACTTCAACTCTATTAGGCTCCCAAATATCATCCTGATCGCAAAGTACTACGTAATCCCCTTCCGCCAAGGAGAGCAGCGCCTCGAACGATTTGACATAACCGAGATTATTATCACCGTGATAATACCGATAGGCGTTTTTCGTTATATGCGCTTGGATAAACCGCTCTAATGAATCCGATTCAGGGCAGTCATTTCTAACTAGAAGCGTAAGCGGAAACGTTTGTTTATCTATCGAATCAAGTTGTTCCGCGAAAAACTTAAGATCGGGTTTATAAGCTGAGAGAAGTACGCATACGCCAATATCATTTCCCATTTCTATTTCCAAAAATCCTCCCAAATTCATTGCTTAAAGATTATCAAAGCACCCTCAGTTAAAAGAAACTCTTTTAAAAATAGAGTATTTATCCCTGTCTCTTAAAACGAGTGCCTAATATCAATAAGTAACAACCTTTGTTCCATAAGGAATGTTATCGTAAATCCATTTTGCATTCTGAATCTCAAGGCGTACGCATCCAGCAGAGGATGGAACGCCCATCGTGGGATCCATCACGCGGTTGCTGTTGACGTAGTAGGGTGAGGAATGGAATAAGTAATCACCATAGAACTGCGTGTAGTAATAGCAAGTATATCCATGCCCAAAGGAGTATCCCTTACCGTAGACTTGATACTCCCCTATCACCGTAGGCGTGCTAGCTTTTCCCGTCGAACATACATATCGACGGTTTAAGGACCAGTTATTCCAGGATCCAGTGTAAATACTCGTAACGCAACGTGACGTATCGACAAGTATCAGCCAATTTGTATTGCTTGAATAACTTTGAGCCTTAGCATCCATATAGTCTGACACCCACGCGCCGTTAGCCATAAAGAAATTCCAGGATCCGTCCACAACGCGCCAGCCAGTAGCCATAGCTCCACTAGCATCAAGCCAATACCAGGTGGCGCCCAGATTGAGCCATCCTGTCTGCATATAACCAGACGAATTCAAGTAATACCAAGATCCGTTAACGGCAACCCAACCGGTTTTCATAGCATAAGTGGACGGATCTAAATAGAACCAGGAGCCATCCTTGTACAGCCAGCCAGATCGTGCATAGCCAGCGGTCTCATCAAAAAAGTACCATTTTCCGTTAACGTTCTTCCATCCAGCGCAGGGGGAGCCATCGGTTGAATCAGCATAGAACTTACAGCCTCCAAGCATCACAAACCCGTGAGCTTCGGCCAATTCGCCATCGCCGTTTGATGTAAACAGTTTTCCATTACGCAATGCTCCACACAATGAGCAATCAGAACCAGCAAAAGCCTTAGATGGCTCATCCTGAACCGAGTCCTGGACATCTACCCATTCACGACAAGCAACAGCGCCTGAAGCTTTTGCATAATAGCTTTTCCCATTTACAGAAAAATGACCAAGAAGCATTTTACCGTCGGCGGCAGGATCGAGATAATAGTATTGACCACCGTCCTTCAGCCATTCAGTCTTTATAATGCCCGACGCTTGAGAAGGCTCAGCGTAATACCAGTCTCCATCGCTCATAAACCAGCCAAGTGACAACGCTCCCGTTGAAGAAAAATGATACCGGTTGGATCCGATGACATAAAAGCCGGTAGCCATTCTATTGTCATTTGCGACATCGAGCCAATACCAAACGCCATTCACCAAACGCCAGCCCGATGCAAGTGCGCCGGAACCGTCAGCGTAATACCAGTCCGTCCCATCAAACGCCCAACCAACAGTCATTGCGCCGGAATCCGATAAATAGTAACGAGACGAACCGACAGAAACGATTCCTCTAGACATAACACCATCATTGGCGGGATCAAGCCAATACCAGTTATTGCCAGTTTGAAGCCAGCCGGTTAAGACTTCACCATTGCTACCCCAATACCATAAACCGTTATCAAGGTACCATCCATTAATCAGTCCATAGGTTCCAAGAAGATAAGGGTGCCCATCAATAACACGTCGACCAGTAGCCATAGAACAGCTGTTAAGGGAGTCAAACCAGTACCATTGGTCTCCAATAAACTGCCAGCCACTTGCCAAAGCGCCTGACGGACCCGCGTAATACCACTTATTTTCAGTAAAAATCCAGCCGCAGCTCATTGCGCCGTCACGAGCGGGGTCCAAGTAGTACAGCAAGTCGTCAATATTCTGAATTCCGGTCAAACGACAGCCATCTAGATAGTAATACCAGGACAAACCGTTCCATTGCCATCCAGATAGTTGTTCTGTAGTCGACGGGTCATGGCTATCGACAACCTGTAGGCTCGAATCTTCCGTTGTTTTGCCGGCACAATCGCTGGAGTCTTGAGAGCAACCGCCACCGACCAATGCTCCCGGCCCTCCTGTCGAGTCGCGCTCTACGACACCGTTATCCGCCCCCTCTTCCACGGCATAAGCAGTGCAAGAAAATGCGGGGGCTGTAACTGAAAGTAAGGCGGAAAATAGCATCAAGCCAATTACTCGCCAGCAAATTCGATGATCAATCCGAGCATTCATTTCAAGCCCCCAACCGGTACCGACTGTCTTGCAGGGAATCTATTAAATAAACGGACGAGCTGCGCCGATTACATTTCCCCTTGCGCTAATAGGATGAATTCCGACACCTTGATGAGGCCAGGAATCAATCATCAAGCCGCCGCCAAGTGCAATTGCAATATGACCGCGGTAATAAATCACATCGCCGCGTTGAATCGAGCTCGTGCTCACGGGCATAAAGATATTGCTTCGATACCAATTCATGGAATTGTAGGTTTGGCTTGGATCCCAGCGATGGTTATAAGGGTTGTAAACACCCATATCCATGCCAGTAGCATAAAGGCACTGCAAGACAAAACCAGAGCAATCAACAGCTCCACCGGGAGCGGTAGACCAAGGCTCAATATATTGCGTACCGATATACTCATAGGCGCGCTGGATAAAGGCGTTCACGCAATCTTCCCGCGTTGCTTCGACAGAAATGCGAGAAGGGGTCACATAGGTAAAGTATCCGGTGCAATAGCTAGGCAGCTGAACAGTCCAAGAACTGACCTGAGGATACTGGGATGGATTTTGCCAGCCAACTTTGTCGCACTGGCCATCGCTCCAGAAAATTCGGCGAACACCGTCGATGGTCCTTGCGCCCGTTGCCATAGCGCCGCTGCCGTCTAACCAATACCACTTACCCGAATCTTTAAGCCAGCCAACATGCATGCTTCCATTGGACTCAAGGTAATACCATGTTCCATTCAGGCATTTCCAACCAGTTGCCATTTTTCCGTCAGCGTTTAGGTAATACCATGAACCACCAGTAAAAACCCATCCGGTCTTCATCACGCCAGAATTGGCATCAAGCCAATACCAATCGCCGTCAATCTGCAGCCATCCAAGATGAATGGCACCCGTTCCGGGCTCAGCGTAAAACCTTAGATTTGCGACATTAACCCAGCCGGACGCAACCTGCCAACCATCAGCTCCAGCGGTTTTTAGAATAGCGCCGTTTTCGCGAATCACATCCTTGCAAAGATATCCATTATCATCGGCATATCTTTCAACGCCATCATTAACGGTAACCCAGCTTGAAACCATGAGCCTACCGCTCTGGTTTGCAAAACAATCGTTGCCGCTCACCTCAAATAAGCCCGTTTTCATTAGATGGCTAACAGGGTCCAGGTAATACCAGCTAGCGCCTTCTTTATACCAGTCAGAAATAAGCGCACCAGATTGAGAGGCTAGATACCAGCCGTTCTCGGACTGAGCCCAGCCAACAGCCATAACCCCATTGGGGTTCAAATAATATGCTGCATTGCCAAGGTCTAAATACCCAACGGACATCTTACCATCGGAGGCTGGGTCGAGATAATACCAAGCGCCGTTAACGAGTTTCCAGCCAGTGGCCGCAATACCGTTAGAGCAGTAATACCAATCTGCTCCGTCTTTGTACCATCCATTTGCGAGGCCATAGTCACCAAAAATGTAGGTTCTTCCATCAATCTTTTGACGACCCTTAAACATGATGAACGTCTGTGGGTCAAAATAATAGCGAGCCCCACCTATCGTTTGCCATGACGAAGCAAGGGCACCCGATGAATAAGCCCAGTACCAATTCGCGTCAACGAGAATCCAGCCGGTTTTCATAGCACCAGTGGCATCTAAATAGTATTTCCCGCTCCCGAGGTCGACAAAACCAACCTGCATTATATGGGTGGCAGGATCCAGGTAATACCATGTGCCGTCTTGATAAAACCAACCAGCAGCTAAATCGCCTCCAGCATTGGCATAAAACCAATTTCCATCTGAGTTACGTAGCCAGCAGTTCTGATATAGCGCGCCAAAAGGCGTTGCGGCATTGCCGTCATTCGCATAAAACGAAGCAGTCGATCCGCCAGCATCGGTCACATTGAAATAACCTGTCTGCATTGCACCATCATTGGCTGGATCAAGCCAATACCAATAGCCCCCGCTTTGCAGCCAGCCAGTTTGGTGTTTACCGTTTTTTCCGTAATACCAAACTCCAGACGACTCGTCTCGTTGCCAGCCATCTTTTATGACGGAAGAATTATCAGGTTGCAAATCATCGGAAACCACAGAAGAAAAATCCGCTTTTGACTCAATACTCTGAGCCTCAACGGAATCCTGTGCAAACGCGACATTCGCACTCAGGGGCAAGCAGCAAGCAGTGATTAATGACGCAGCAGCACAAACAAGCGTGGCCTTCTTTTCGAATCGATACATAAGCGACCCTCCCAGATATCTCATTTATTTATTTTAATCCACATTCCAGGATTGATTTTCGTTACTGTCTGTTCAGTCTATGTAGATAAATATATTAAATTGAACATAACGTTCAATCATTCTATTCTTTCCCTAAGCAATGAACATCTTAATTGGAGGCCTGCAGTGGAACTGACCAAGCGTAACTTTACTGTTCTGTACGAATACCTAAAGAACCCATATGCCAGCCAGCGAGAAGTTGCCGAGCGCACTGGCCTCTCACTTGGATCGGTAAACGCAGCAAATAAAGAGCTTACGAATGAAGGCCTTCTCGAATCGGACAGCCTAACCGACAACGGTTACGAAGCACTTCACCCCTATAAGGTTGAAAACGCAGTGATATTGGCTGCGGGGCTTTCGAGCCGCTTTGCTCCCATTTCGTATGAAAAGCCCAAAGGCCTTTTAAAGGTACGTGGTGAGATTCTCATCGAACGTCAGATTAGGCAGCTGCAAGACGCAGGTATCAGCAATATCACCGTCGTTGTCGGCTATAAAAAAGAGTATTTCTTCTATCTCGAAAGCAAGTTCGGCGTTTCGATTGTCGTCAACAACGAATATGCATCCAAAAATAACCACGCATCGCTTATGTGCGTAAAAGAGCGGCTTGGCAACACCTATATTTGTTCAAGCGATGATTACCTTCTAAACAATCCGTTTGAAGCATACGTTTGGAAAGCATTTTATTCTGCTCAATATGCTGAAGGCGCCACCAAAGAATGGTGCATTCAAACCGGAGCAATGGACAGAATCACCAATGTTACGATTGGCGGTTCCGATGCTTGGTATATGCTCGGACATGTCTACTTTGATAAAGCCTTCTCGCTTGCATTTAAGCAGATTCTCGAAACGGAATATAACAAGCCCGAAACAACGGACAAGCTTTGGGAAGATCTATATATCGAGCACATCAAGGAGCTCGATATGGTGATCAAAAAGTATCCTGAGGGCGAGATCAACGAATTCGATTCTCTTGATGAACTGCGTGCCTTTGATCCGCATTTTATCGAAAACGTTGACTCCGATATTTTCGATAACATCGAGCAAGTGCTCGGCTGCTCCAAATCAGAGATTCACGACGTTTATCCCCTTAAACAAGGTCTTACGAATCTATCGTGCCACTTTAGAACCAATGACGGAGAGTACGTTTACCGCCATCCGGGAGTCGGGACCGAACTGCTTATTAACAGAAATGGAGAAGTAGCCGCACTTAAAAAGGCCAAGGAACTCGGCCTTGACGACACGTTCATTCATGAGGACCCAAAGCGCGGTTGGAAAATTTCGAAGTTTGTACCCAACGCAAAGCAGCCTGATCCGCATGATGATGCCCAAATGAATCGAATGATGCAGATGTGTCGTTCGCTTCACGAGAGCGGTGCAAATGTCGAAACCGAATTTGACTTCTACCTCGAAGCGAAGCGCTACGAATCACTTCTTCTGGAAAAAGGCCCTATCGACATTCCAGGCTACAGGGAAATGGCCGCCGAAATCGATGAATTGGAGCACTTTGTCCAGGCCGACAATGCGCCAAAATGCCTTTGTCACAATGACTTCTTTTACCTCAATTTCCTTATCGATGAAAACGACAAGTACTATCTCATTGACTGGGAATATGCTGGCATGAGCGATTATGCAAACGATTTTGGAACGTGCAGTGTCTGCTGCGAGCTTTCCGAAGATGAAGTCGACCGCGCGCTTGATGCATATTTTGGGCGCAAGGCAACAAACAACGAAGTTGCACATAACTATGCGCACATTGCCCTTGCAGGATGGTGCTGGTACCTCTGGTCTCTTCTGAAAGAAGCCGAAGGCGACTTCGTAGGCGAATGGCTCTATATCTACTTCAATTACAGTGCCAAATACCTTAAAAAGGCACTGGAGATCTATCGAAAAGGTGAGTAACGATGCAATTCGGCTTTTTTAGCGGTCTTCTTTGGGGCCTTGATACAGTAATACTTGGAATCGGTTTGGCGCTCGCGCCCTATATTGGATCGGCGGAAGCGCTTGCATGTGCCTCCATTGCGGGATCTTTTCTCCATGATGCCTTCTGTGCGATCTGGCTCTTTGGGTACATGGGAGTTCGAGGCAGATTAAAAGACACGCTCGCTGCACTTAAAACTCGTTCGGGCAAGGTCGTCATCGCCGGCGCACTGCTCGGTGGACCTATCGGAATGACCGGATACGTATTGGCGATTAATAATATCGGAGCAGCCTACACGGCAATTATATCCGCCTTCTATCCCGCTGTCGGAGCATTCCTTTCTTTCGTGCTGCTGAAGGAGAAAATGGGCAAAGGACAGATTCTTTCCCTTCTCGTTGCTCTTTGCGGCGTAATGACGATGGGCTATCTATCGGCCGGATCGAGCGAGATTGCAAATGCCCCCCTCGGCTTACTCGGCGCGGTGCTTGCTGTTATCGGATGGGGATCCGAAGCGGTGCTGTGCGCATGGGGAATGAAAGATGATGCCGTTGATGACGAAACGGCTTTGCAAATCCGCGAAACTACAAGTGCGCTTGTTTATGGAGTGCTTGTACTCCCCCTCTTCGGAGCATGGCATTTCACGCTGGGTGCCATCCCAAGCATGCCTACATTGATTATTGCACTCGCCGGACTCGCAGGAACTGCATCCTATCTGTTCTATTACAAGGGGATTGCGGCAATCGGAGCAGCGCGTGCGATGGCTCTGAATATCTCCTATTCGGCATGGTCGGTGGTCTTTGGCCTGATCTTGCTTGGAACAATTCCCGATATGGCATCCGTAATCTGCTGCGTTGTAATTGTATGCGGAACAGTTTTGGCAGCTAGTAACTGGGACGAACTATTTGGACGTAATAAGACGGCGTAGCTTGATTAACAATATAGTAAAAGGGGAGAGCTCGACGAGCTCTCCCCTTTTAGCATCATGGCTATTCAATTACCACAGCCTGGCTATCCATCTGTTGCCACGTGCCGAAGAACACCTGGGCATTTCGCGTAACATTGCCGTTAATCGAATCCGAAAGATAGACAATTCCCTGCTCGTCATCATAGCCTTTAAGGACTACGGCATGATTACCGCCCCATAGACCATAGGAATGCCCGTTATACCAACGAGCAGCATAACGGCCTCCTGGCCAACTTCCCCATTCGGTATTCCACATCTCAACAGGTTGTCCACAGGTCAGTCTGTTCTTAATGGAAGAAATTGACGAGAAAGAAACGTCTTTTGCCTGCATGATACTTCCCGCAGCGCGCAGAAAGTTATTACCAGCAATAGTAATCGCAGGGGCGACGCATCCCATGAGACCCCCGCTGCTACGCCTTGGGTTGCCATCAAAGGCGGTAACAAAGTTGCCGTTGCTTCCCTTGGGCAAGTAATAATCCGCAATAATCGTCTTACCTAAACCGAAACCATAGTAGTTAAGCAAGTTTGTAAGGGCAACCGACTCACAGCCAGTAGGAAGTTCCGGGTACTGCAAATAGCACGGGACATCGACCCAAGCGCCAACCATTGCGCCGGATGAACTGAACTTGTAGTCAGTAGAGCCGATCCAATACCAACCGTTGCTCAACATTACTCCCCCACGTGCGGCATCAAGGTAATACCATGTGCCCCCAAGGGAAAGCCATCCCGTTTTCATCGCGCCAGAAGCGGAATCCAGCCAGTACCAGTTGCTGCCATCGTTAAGCCAGCCGGTCGCCATTCGACCATCCGGGTTAAAGTAATACCAAGACCCAGCAATTTGCTGCCACCCAGTCAGAATTACTCCACTAGCAGAACAATAATATCGAGCACCCTGACTCTCAATCCAACCAGTTCTGGCATTACCGTCGTCGTCAATCAGCTGGATTCCCGAATCGGTCATGATGCCTTTAAGGTCAATTGCGCCGCTGGATGACGAATGATACATCCAAGACCCATCACCGTTTGACCAGCAATTAGCCATCATCTTACCGGTACTATTAAATATGTATTCACATGATCCGATAGTTTGAACGCCCGTGGCCATGGCGTGCGTCGAGGGATCGAGCCAGTACCACGCAC
>CALLRY010000294.1:0-1633 GCA_938014285.1 uncultured Collinsella sp.
CGCGCCGCTTCCATTACGCCGGCGCCCGACTGTATTTTGCTGGTGCGTGGCGGCGGCTCCTTTGAGGACCTCATGACCTTTAATGACGAGGAGCTTGCCCGCGCGGTGGCGGCTTGTCCTGTGCCCGTGGTGACCGGCATTGGCCATGAGCCCGATACCTCGATTTGCGACATGGTGAGCGACCGCCGCGCCTCCACGCCCACGGCGGCGGCAGAATCGGTGGCGCCGGCTATGACGGAGTTGGCCGATGTGCTCGAGGCGCGCCATCAGCGTCTGGGTGCCGCGATGGTATCGATGATTGGGTCGGCCCAGGTCGACCTGGAGATGCTCGATCAGCGCGGTCGCCGTGCCTGGGATACCTATACGGCTCGCTTGGCCGATGCGCTCGATGCGGCTGCGTGCCGCCCGTGCCTCAACGACCCCACATTTATGGTCGAGCGTCGCGAATCGGAGCTTGCGCTGACTGCCGATCGCCTGTCGGGCGCCATAGTACGCTCGGTCGGGACATTTCGCTCCAACTTTGAGCGTTTGCCCGAGCGTCTGGTTACAAGCACCTCGGGGCTCGATGGTAAGCGCCATGCGCTCACGCTCGCAAGCTCCCGCCTGGAGCATCAGGGGCGCACGATGCTCAGCAAGCCAGCGTCCGACCTGGGCCGTGCAGCGGCTTCGCTCGATGCCCTGTCGCCGCTCAAGGTGCTCGCCCGCGGCTATTCCATCGCGTACAGCGTTGATGGTGTGGCCACGAGCGCCAAGACCTTTAAGCCCGGCGACGCCATCCGTGTGCGCATGGCAGACGGTAACGTTGCGGCAACGGTCAATACGGTCGAATAGACCGCGTTTTACAGTGATAAACCTTTGGGAAAGGAAATAGATATGGCAGAGAAGACCCCGGTCGAGCAGCTTACGTACAAGCAGGCCTCGCAGGAGCTGGAGCTCATCATCCGCAGCCTGGAGTCGGGCGACATGGAGCTCGAGGAGTCGCTCGAGAGCTACACCCGCGGCGTCGAGCTCCTCAAGAGCCTGCGCACACGCTTGGCCGATGCCGAGCAGAAGGTCTCGGTGCTTCTTAAGGACGTCGACGGCAACGACGTGCTTGCCGACGGCGAAGCCGCCAACACGGACGACAACCTCTCGTTCTAACCATCCCGACCAAATATAATTACCTTGGTCTGTGAGAAAGGAACCAACCATGTGCGATTGCATCTTCTGCAAAATTGCCAACCACGAGATCCCCTCGACCGTTGTCTATGAGGACGACCAGGTCATCGCCTTCGACGACCTCAACCCCCAGGCGCCGGTCCACACGCTCGTGATCCCCAAGAAGCACTACAGTGACATCGCCGACAACGTACCTGCCGAGACCATGGGCGCCATGGCTCACGCCATCCAGGAGGTCGCTAAGGTCAAGGGCTTGGAGGACGGTTTCCGGGTCATCTCCAACAAGGGCGTCGACGCCGGCCAGACCGTCATGCACTTCCACATGCACGTTCTCGGCGGCAAGAACCTGGGCGAGAACCTCATCTGAGGACGCACGGCCCGTCGACTTGGCTGCCTTTGGAGTAATCTATGCAGCTTTCTCAACTCGAATACCTTCAAGCTGTAGCGAACTATGGCGGCGTGCGCAAAGCGGCTC
>CALLRY010000295.1:0-1417 GCA_938014285.1 uncultured Collinsella sp.
CCTCCACAGGATCTTAGTCTTGGCGGGAACCTCGATGCCGGCGAGCTCGGCGATCTTGGCGGCAGCCATGCCGGGGATGCGGTGATCGAGGGCGCCGTTCTTGAACATGGCGGCACGCAGGGCCTCCATCTCGGCACCCTGCTTGACGAAGTAGCAGCCGCGCTTCTGGAACTCGGCCTTGACCTGGTCGTAGATGGTGTCGATGACGGTCACGGACTGCTCGGAAGCGCAGATCATGCCGTTGTCGAAGGTCTTGGAGTGGATGATGGAGTTGACTGCGAGCAGAACGTCGGCGGTGTCGTCGATGACGACCGGGGTGTTACCGGCGCCAACGCCCAGGGCGGGCTTGCCCGAGGAGTAGGCGGCCTTGACCATGCCCGGGCCACCGGTGGCGAGGATGATGTCGACGTCGCGCATGACCATGTTGGTCAGCTCGATGGAGGGGACATCGACCCAGCCGATGATGCCCTCGGGGGCACCAGCCTTGACGGCGGCGTCAAGCACGAGCTTGGCGGCGGCGATGGTGCACTTGGCGGCAGCCGGGTGCGGGGAGATGATGATGGCGTTGCGGGTCTTCAGGCTGATCAGCGTCTTGAAGATTGCGGTGGAGGTGGGGTTGGTCGTCGGGATGACGGCGCCCACGATGCCGATGGGCTCGGCGATCTTGGTGATGCCGTAAGCCTCGTCGCGCTCCAGGACACCACAGGTCTTGGTGTTCTTGTAAGCGTTGTAGATGTACTCTGCGGCGTAGTGGTTCTTGATGACCTTGTCCTCAAGAACGCCGCGGCCGGTCTCCTCGATGGCCATTTTCGCCAACGGGATACGAGCCTTGTTGGCGGCCATGGCGGCCTCATAGAAGATCTTGTCGACCTGCTCCTGCGTGTACGTAGCAAAAAGCGCCTGAGCCTCTCGCATCTGAGCGAGCTTAGCCTCAAGCGCCTCTACGTTGTCCACAATTGCGGGAGTAGTGTTTTCCGGTGACTTTTTCACCATTTGTGTCTCCTTGCGATCGGAGATTTACCCTACGCCTTGCATGATAGCAAGAAATTATTCGGCGAACGGTAAGATTCCTCTAAAAGGCACACTAAAACGCTTCAATAAAATGAATCGTTTTAACCTAAACTATCTGCCTGCTGCATCGCCCCGCTCATTGGGTACAGACTCTCATGAGTATTTCAATGGGAAAACGGGACATCTGTTTGATAATCGCTATTCGCGGGTCGCGGTTGAGTTGGACACACAGGCGGTGCAGCTACTCGATTACATCCATTTCAATCCCGTGTAAGGTGCGTCCGACTCGCTCGAGGCGTACCGTTAGTTACAAGGCATACCAGCTGCGCTATGATCCCTTTGACATCTGCAAACCCTCATATAAGTCTGTCCCAAATGAGTGCAAAAAAGGCGCCCTCCGTAGGGG
>CALLRY010000296.1:0-2202 GCA_938014285.1 uncultured Collinsella sp.
CCCGCTTCGTTTGTTGGTGCAAAGTAACCTGGCACCTTTGTGGTGGTTGGTGGCTAAGCGGTGGGGAGTCCTGGCATGTTAGCCGGCTGCTGCGGCTTGAGGTGGGCGTTGCGCCAGATGATCTGGATAACGTAGCCGAGCATAAAGACAAAGGCTACGCCGCTGATGAAGTCACCTACGAGGGGAAGCCCCGTGAGGGCGCCTGCGATCACGCCGCCCACAGCCGCCATGGCGTAGCGGTTCTGGCTGTTTCCGACCATGCGCGCGATCGCGCACCCCGCAAAGGCGCTCGACACCAGTGCGATGCCAATAACACCGCACAAGAGGGCTCCGGCAAGCGACAGACCAGCGATAGAGATAATCAGCAGTAGGACGGCGGGGACGATAGCAATCGTGCTCAGAAGACCGCTCACCCACAGGGGCATGGGGCGCTGGTGGAGCATGCCGGCGGCGCTGGCGGTCGCGCGCGGAAAGACGACCTCGAGAAGCAGAGCGACAAAGCAGGTCGAGAGTGCCGCGGCGACGATACCGCCGATGACATCGTTAACGGTGGAAGTATCCTCGTTCTCGGTGCGGTCGATCTTGAGCGCGCCGACCTCGGCTCCCGCGGCGCGCTCGGGGTCCTCGGAGACGTGCGCGTTCACGGTGCCGGTGATGTGGGCGTTTTTGCCCAGGATGAGCTTGTCGGCCCAAACCTCAACATCGCCCTCGACGGTGCCATCGATAGTCACCGTATCGCCCGCAAGCGCTGCCGACTTGGTGGAGCCGCGCAGGGCAACCGTTTCGCCTATCGCATAGAAACAGTTGGCGGTGCTGTCGGAATTGAGCACGACATGCTGGCCGGCAACGGTCGCACTGCCATCAACCGTAGTCTTGGCAATGTCGATGGTGCGCGCCGCCAAGCGGACGGCGCCGCCCACCGTGCAGTCGCGGATCGAGAGAGTATCGCCCGCGGCGATGATATCGCGGTCGATGGACGTATCGTCCAAGTTGAGGGCCTGACCTGCCCAGTACAGGTCACCTTCGACGCCGGACGGATTGGCGTCATTGTCGGTCGCAAGTACGTTGCCTGCGGTGTCCGTGCCGGCGAACGATGCCGTGGGAAGAGCGGTGATCGCCAGCGCGATGAGCGCGAATAAGATCGTGATGCGGCCCCACGCTTTACGGCGCTGGGTCGACGGGAATTGATTACAGGGCATAGTGAATCCTTCGTCAGATGCTCGACATGCACCTAACAGGGTACCCAACGTGCGAGCGCTCTAAAAGAACCTCTCGGTTGCATTTCGAAGGGTCGTGCCGTGCTGTCTACTTTTTACGGTGCAAGAAGCGCGCGATATCTTCTTCGGTGGGGCTTTTGATATCAAAGCGCAGCGAGAGCCAGCGCAGACCCATGGTCACGACAACGCATACGACCAGCGCGGCGACATTGCTCATGATGCCGCTCATAACGAGGCACACATAGCTTGTCGATCCGGCGATGGCGGCGATGGCATAAAAGTTAGTACGTTGGAAAATGCCCGGAACCACGCCCATAAAGCCGTCGCGCAACATGCCGCCGCCCACCGCGGTGAAAAAGCCCATCATGATGCACACCGCCGGCGCAAAGCCGTAGACCAGCGCCTTGTCTGCTCCAGTGGCGGCGTAGATGCCGACCGAGATGATGTCGAGCAGGGGAATGAGTTTTTCGGGTTTGTCGACGATTGCCGGGAAAATATAGATGATGGCTGCCGTGGCAATGGAAAGCGGGAGCGCCATCGGCTGGTTGAGGATGTAGACGTTGCCGACCTGGAGCGTCATATCGCGCAAAAGACCGCCGCCCAGACCGCAGACCACCGCGAGCGCGACCGCGCCCACCAGGTCGAGCTTGTGCTCGCGCGCAACCAGCACACCCGAGATCGATGCAGCGACAACAGCGAACATCTCGAGCCAAAACGGAATAGCGACCATGGCATCCGAGGCATGTGAGGTAATGGTTATGGCAGCGACGACGGGCAAGATGGGGTCCTTTGGATCGTGGGTTTAGACAATGCCCGTACATAGTACATGGTTGGCGGGCGTGGCGACCCTATTGCTCGGTAAACGGTCGGGACCGGGTGGGGGCGTAGGTACCATGTTTGGGGATCTGGGTTGATGCTGAACGTGATGGGGGCGTGGCTGAATAGGAGGGATGTCTAAATTTTGAGCAGCGCTCAAAATTTATCC
>CALLRY010000297.1:0-6557 GCA_938014285.1 uncultured Collinsella sp.
TTTCCCAACCCACATTGATGATATAACCGCGCTCGCGTGCACGGCCGGTGGTCTCGATGTCGACACCGAGCACGGTGCCCTGGATGGGCTTGCGGGCGTAGGCCACGCCGAGCGCGTCGCGGTCGCCGCGGATCTCGCGCATAACGGACGCGGCGGTGCGCTTTTGCATCTTGCCGATGGCGGCGCAGGTGTCGGCATCGGACAGGCCGCGCGAAAGCGTCGCGGGCGTCACGTTGCGCAGGCGTGCCTCGCCAATCTGGTCGCACAGGTCGCGGTTGCGGTCGGCCAGGTCGCGCACGGTGGCAAAGTCGAAGCCGGGGTCGACCTCGGCGGTAAAGTACTCGGTCTCGAGCACCTTGAGGGCCTCTTCGCCCTTCTGGCGCTCGGACTCCATGGCGCCGTGATCGCCATAGATAAACATGGGAATAAACGGCTGGCGCTCGTATTCGAGTGCTTGTGAAACGTTCATATAACTGCTCCTTGGATGGGCCGCGTCGTGCGGCTCAGGGTCATTAAGATGTGGCGAGATGATAGTTTACCATGGGCAACTATTGGCATCGCGCCTAGGACAACTACAATACCCTAGTTGACCGCTAGGACTTTTACAATGCTGCCGAAAGACACGAAAGGTTCCATCCGTCATGGATTTGCTGATTGATATTCTGCTCGACGCCGGCAAGGACACGCTCTCGCTGGTACCGTTCTTATTGGTGACATATCTGGCCCTCGAGACCCTGGAGCACGTCGCGGGCGACAGCGTTAACGGCGCCATCAAGCGCGCCGGTGCCGCGGGCCCCGTGGTTGGCTCGTTGCTGGGCATGGTGCCGCAGTGCGGCTTTTCGGCAATGGCGGCCACGCTGTACGCCGGTCGTGTCGTGACCTTGGGCACGTTGGTGGCGGTGTTCCTTTCGACCTCCGATGAGATGCTGCCGCTGTTGCTCGCCGAGCAGGTGCCCGTGCAGACCATGGCGATGCTTTTGGCTTCGAAGGCACTGATCGCGCTGGTCACGGGCTTTATCGTGGACGCCGCCATTCGCGGCCTGCGTCGTAACGCTCGCGCGCATGCGGCGATTCGCCGTACCGTGCTGGGGGCCGCTGCTAATTCGGCTCATGTGAACTGCGCGCACGACGACCACAGCGGCGGTGACATCATCGACGAGGTGGCCGAGGCGGGCGTGAGCGCCGACCACATCCACGAGCTGTGCGAGCGCGATCATTGCGGTTGCGATGAAGACGAGGACGAGTATGAACACGGACATGGCCACGATCACGGTCATGAGGGCGAGCATGAACACCATGATGGCCACGGTCACTCCCACTCCCACGAAGGGACGCCTGTCCTGTCGATCATCCGCAGCGCGATCTCGCACACCGTGCAGGTCTCGGTATTCATTTTTCTGGTGACGCTGGTCCTGGTCGCCGTGCTCGAGACCTTCGGCGAGTCCGCGATCGAGCAGTTCCTGCGCGGCAACGAGACGCTTGCGGTCCTGGGCTCGGCACTCGTCGGCCTGATTCCCAACTGCTCGGCCAGCGTCGTCATCACGCAACTGTACCTGGAAGGCGCGCTGCAGCTGGCCCCGATGCTCGCCGGCACGCTCATCTCTGCCGGTGTGGGCTACCTGGTGCTGTTCCGCACCAACCGTAGCGCCCGCGAAAACGTCCTGTTCCTGATCATGATGTACGTCATCGGTGCCGGCTGGGGCCTCATCCTCTCCGCCTTCGGCCTCTAAGTGGGCCTAACAAAACGGGCTTCAAAATAGCCATGCTCGGCGCCTGCACAATGCGGCGACGCATGGCATTTTGAAGCCCGTTTTTTGTTGAGCCATGGATTTTGAGCGCTCATACCGCCCAAAGCAAAAAAGCAGATTTCCGGGCATGTCCCAAAAATCTACCTTGGTTAGCGCAGCAGCTCGGTGAGTTTGCGCTTAAAGCGAGCCCGGTCTTCGCTGGTAAATGCCGCCGGTCCGCGAGTGCGTCCCCCGGCGCGGCGTACCTTCTTTTCCTCGTGGCGAATAAACAGCTGCATGTCGATAGTCGCCTTGTCGTACACGCGCCCGCGCACGCCGATGGCGGCAGCATCGCGCCCGAGCACCATGCTCGCCAAGCCAATGTCCTGCGTCACGACCACGTCGCCCGCCTGCAGGCGTTCGACAATGGCAAAGTCGGCGCTGTCGGCGCCCACGCTCACATCGAGCGTCGTGACCCAAAATCCGCGTCGAGCGTGCTCAGCATCGCGCGGGTCGTCGCGGCGAATGTGCCGTTCTAGGTTTTGCGTGCTGTTGCCGGCGATAACAACGGCGACGCCCGCCCGCCGCGCGCAGTCAATCGACTCGCGCGTGACCGGGCAGGCGTCTGCATCAATAAAGAGCGTTCGTGGCATCTAGTGCACCAGTTTGCCAAATTGAATAGCACGAACAATCAGCGTTACGCCAAACACCAGCAGTGCGGCGCCGCTAAAGATGACGAGCATCTTGGCCGACCACAGCGGATAGATAAACACGAACATGCCGGCGATGATGGAGAGTGCGCCGCTCAGGATGGCGAGGGCGCGGTTGGACGAAAGCTCGGACTCCAGAATGGACATGACACCTTCGACAATCCAGCCAAAGCCGGCCACGATAACCACCATCGTGGTGAGCGTCGCGGTCGAGAAGGCCTGGTTGCGCAGGATTATGGCGCCGCCCAAGATAATGAGTAGGTTGGAGATGATGCTCGTCACGCGCCAGCCGGTGGGCAGCAGCGGCTCAAAAATGGCAGTGAACAGCCTGATGGCAGCAGTGATTACAAAGTAAAAACCCAGGACAGTCGTCAAAAAGACGAGGGACTTGGCGGGTGCAAAAAGCAGCGCGATACCAGCAATGAGCGCTAAGACGCCCGTGATGGCGTAAATCCAGCGCACGGCCTTGACGGCTTTGCCCGCCATGCTTTTCTCGTCAAATCCAAACTGGCTCGATTTTTGGTCATCGTTCTTAAAGATGCCCATAATGTCTCCTTTCCGTGCGGCGTAAGCCTTGATCGTTACAACCAGTATCGCCTAAAGGCGCTGGCGTATGGGTCGGAGAGGGCGAAACGTAACCCAAAGGCCCCGAATTGTTTCCGTTGTTCCCCACGTTGCGATTTTCTATTCAACAGGTGTAGAACATTGCAGCCCTGTTCGTTATTGCCTACGTTTTAGGTTAGATTTTCCTAAGGACAATTGGCTTGTATTGGGGGTCCCTATGAACGAAGCAGTTCCCGAGGCGCCGTCGAGTGTCGAATCGATGGCAGAGCAGGGTTGCGAAAAGCTCGGCTTGGAAGCGTTTGATGCGCTGGTCCGTCGTGCCCGTACGTGCCGCCGTTTTGACGAGTCCATGCGCGTGCCGCGTGAGTTTTTGCTCGAGCTGGCAGAGCTGGCTCACCTGACTCCCTGCGGCGCCAATGCTCAGCGTCTGCGTTTTCATGTGGTGAGCGGTGCCGTGGATTGCGCGCGCGTATTTGATGAGCTTGCATGGGCCGGTGCGCTTAAGGATTGGCCGGGTCCTGCCGAGGGCGAGCGCCCGACCGGCTACATCGCGATTTTGGCCGAGCGCGCCGTTCCGGGCAAGCCTGCCGCTCCCATTACCGAGGTCGACACGGGCATTGCCGCGCAGACGATGATGCTCGCCGCCCGCAGCGCCACGCCCGAGGTGGCAGCCTGCATGTTCAAGGCCTTTACGCCCCACGCGATCGATGCCATGGGGCTCGATAACGACAAGTATGAGCTCAAGCTGATCATGGCGTTTGGCGTTCCGGCCGAGACACAGGTGATCGATGCGATCGATTCCAACCCCGACGGCTCCATCAATTATTGGCGCGACGAGGCGCGGGTGCACCACGTACCCAAGCGTCCGTTTGCCGACGTGCTGCTGTAGTTGTGCGTCGTTGCGGTGCAATCCGGCGGCAAAATCACCACAAAGGCTCCTGTCCCCTTTGTGGTGGTACGAGGGGAGGGTGTGTGGCAGATCTGTATTTGGTGCGGCATGGGCAGACTGAGCTCAATGTGCAGAGCATTTTGCAGGGCTGGCACGATTCGCCGCTTACGGCGCGCGGGCGCGAGCAGGCGCTGGTGACGCGCGCGGCGTTTGAGGCGCGCGACGTGGCCTTTGACCATGTGTATTCCTCGCCGTTGGGCCGGGCGCGGCATACGGCCGAGCTTATCGTTGGAGAGGGCCGTTCCATTGAGCTGTTCGATGACCTGCGTGAGTGGCATTTTGGCTCGCTGGAGGGCACATCAAATCGCGAGATGCCGCCGCAGCCCTGGGGCGATTATCCGGTGGCCTTTGGCGGCGAGTCGGAAGTGCAGCTTCAGTCGCGCATGGTCGCGGCGCTGTCCCGCATCATGGCCAGGCCGCAGCACGACTGCGTGCTGGCGGTTTCCCACGGCTCAGCCTGCCAGGAGTTTCTTGAGTATGTGACTGGCGAGGGGGAGCTACCCGACAACGGTGCCGTGCTTCATTTTGGCTATTGCGACGGGGCGTTTTCGCTCTTGGGTTGGTAACGAACGAAAGGACCCCTATGAATAAAGATCTGTATCTGGTCCGTCATGGACAGACGATATTTAACCTTAAGCGTATCATTCAGGGGTGGAGTGACTCGCCGCTTACGCAGTTGGGTTGCGACCAGGCGGCGCGCGCCGGCATGTTTTTACGTGCGCGCGGCATTGAGCCCGATCATGCCTACACCTCCACGCTTCATCGCACCGAGCAGACTATCGCCAACTTGTGGCCGGGCTTGGCGTACGAGCGCCTGGACGGTCTGCGCGAGTGGTTCTTTGGCGACTTTGAGGCCGAGCGCGTGATGCTTATGCCCGAGCGCCCGTGGCGCGACTTCTATTGCCAGTTTGGCGGCGAGGGCCAGATGCAGGTGCGCGAGCGCATGGTGGCGACGCTGACCGATCTTATGCGACGCCCGGACCACGAGTGCGTGCTCGCGGTAAGCCATGGCTCGGCTATCAAGGAGTTTATGGATCACGTGAAGGGTGCGGCGGCCGACGAGCGCGATCGCGTGCCGGGCAACTGCTCGGTGCTGCACTTTGCGTTTGATGATGCGACGGATACGTTTGAACTGGTTGAGATTTTTACGCAGGAAGACTACGCGCGCGAGCTGGGGCTTGAACCGCTTGTGGCTACTGCAGGTCCGCAGCGCGGATAACGCGAGCGCGGCGGCACGGGTCGCCGACATAATTTCTCGACGCAAAAGGGGCGGAGATGCATGTACCTGCTGCATCTTCGCCCCCTGTTTGTTGAGCTGCCAATTTTTGTGCTGGGCGGTCTGGTTTTGTTAGAACCGCGCGACCTGGTGCGTGAGCAGACCCGTCGGAACCTGCGGCGCGCCGCCGCTGACCTGCGCGGCAGGGAAGAGCGCAGCTACGGCAAAGTTGAACGGCTCTTTGCCCGTGTAGGTGCCGGCGGAACGGGCCTCATCGGCCAGCAGCTGCGACGCCCCGGTCAGCGCGGCAGCGTAGGCGGGGTCGTCGGCCAGTGCCGGCTCCGGTGCTTGGTCGAGCATGGCGCGGATGGCCCCGACGGCGTCCTCGCGCTTGACCTCCCACGCGCGGTGCGTAATGCCCGCGGGGTCGGTGACGGCGTAGAGCGACGCGCCCTCTTTGGCGGCGCCCAGGATGATATCCATGACGGGCGAGGCCTCGTAGGCGAGCGACACGGGGCGCGGCTGCACCTTGAGCTCGGCGATCGCGCGCGCGGCGGCGGCCACGTCGGCGCTGGCATCGCCCTTGCCGCCCGCAAGTACACTCGTCGGGCAGATCGCTACGACACCCGTCACACGTCCCGGCTCGCCCGAGCATTCGTACACGTAATACGCCGCACCCGGGTCCTTGAGCATCAGGCCATCGGCAATGGCTCCGCGCAGAGCATCGTTGCCGCTCAGGATGCTGCCCATTGCAGGCAGCGCCTCGAGCACGCGGTCCTGAGCCGGGCGGATGCAGGGAAACGGAAGTGCTTTCATGGGTGGTCCTTACGCGCGAGTCGGTTTATTCGCGGCTTATTATGCCCCAACTTGGCTATCCGCGCCCCAGAGTATGTTGTCGGCGAGCGCGATCAGCACGCTCTGGCAGCGAACGATATCGGCGTGGGGCACATATTCGTTGGGCTTGTGCGCGAGCGCGAGCGACCCGGGACCGTAGCTCATGCAATTGCGGTTACCTGTCTTGCCGGCAATGACGGCGGTGTCGGTGTAGCCGGTAAAGAAGCCGACGGTCGTGTCCGCGTCCGTCACGTCATCGGCAGCACGCTTGAGCGCTGCTAGAAGGGGAGAGTTCGGGTCGCGCTCGATGGCGGGGCGGTCGCCCGTCACGGTGTAGCTGCCATGGCAACCGGGAACGGCGGCTTCGGCGACGGCGATGGCCTGCTCTACCATGCGCGTCACGGCGGCCGTATCGGTCGGCGGGGTCAGACGCATGTCGACCCAGACTTTGGCGCGGTCGGGCACGACATAGGGGCGATATCCGCCCTCGATTTGGCCAAACGTGATGGTCGAAGACCCCAGCTCATCGTGCGCGGGCAGCGCCACAAACGCGCGAC
>CALLRY010000298.1:0-6564 GCA_938014285.1 uncultured Collinsella sp.
CCAAGGCCGCCGGCGACATCGCCGTGGCCGGGTGCCCGCGCCACTACATCATGCGCTCCAGCTGGGTCATCGGCGAGGGCCGCAACTTCGTCAAGACCATGAAGGCGCTCTCCGACCGCGTCGCCGACCCCGAGGACGGGCTCGAGCAGGTCACGGTCGTTGACGACCAGCTGGGCCGCCTGACCTTCACGCGCGACATGGCCGAGGCCATCTTCCACGTGCTTGATGTGAAGGCCCCCTACGGCACCTACGACTGCACCGGCTCCGGCGCCGTCAGGTCCTGGGCCGACATCGCCCGCGCCGTCTTCGAGACCGCCAACGGCAACGGGGACAGGGTCGTGCCGGTATCGACCGCCGACTACTACGCGAGCGCCGAGGGCCCCGTCGCCCCGCGCCCGGTCCACTCCGCGCTCGACCTGTCCAAGCTCGAGGCTGCCGGCTTCCACATGCCCGACTGGGAGGAAGAGCTGGGGGAGTACATCAAGACGCTCTAGCCGCTATTAACTTTTCGAGAGTAAAAGCCGCCGTTCTTTAACGGCGGCTTTTCTTGTTGGTGGCTATCTGCGCAGTGGTGCCAATAGTATTTTGCGGAAGATCTACCTCTCGCTTGGCATGGAAGTAGGGTGGCCGGGCTGGTCGTCGTAGGCGTATTTGCTGTACACGTTGACCTCCCACTGCTTTTTTTCGACCTTTGCTACAGAATCTAGGATGAAGCCGGTCGCAAGGCTCAGGCCGCACAGGAACATAAACGAGGCGGCGAGCACAGCGGTGGGGAAGCGCGGGACGAGGCCGGTCTGGAAATATTCGACAACGATGGGCATGCCCAGGGCGAGGCCGAATACCGCGAACAGAAGCGCAACGAGGCTGAAGAACTTCAGCGGGCGGTAGTCCTTGAACAGCGTGCCGATCATCGCAACGACTTTAATGCCGTCGCTCACGGTGTTGAGTTTGGACTCGGAACCCTCGGGACGGTCGCGGTACTCGATGGGCACATCTTTGATGCGCCAGCGGTGGTCGACGGCGTGGATCGAGAGCTCGGTTTCGATCTGAAAGCCCTCGGAAAGCACTGGGAAGGTTTTAACGAACGGGCGGCTCATGGCGCGGTAGCCGGTCATGACGTCATCGAAGCTGTAGCCATAGATCCACTTGATCATGGCGCGGACCAGGTTGTTGCCAAAGCCGTGGAAGGCGCGCTTGTTTTCCTCGGCGTAGGTGCCGTTTGAAAGGCGATCGCCTACGGTCATGTCGGCCGTACCGTTAAGGATGGGCTCGCAGAGGGCCTTGGCCGCCTCGGCGGGGTAGGTGTCGTCGCCGTCGACCATCAGGTAGCAATCGGCGTCGATGTCGCGAAACATCTGGCGGCATACGTTGCCCTTTCCCTGACGGGGCTCAAAGCGGACCGTGGCGCCGTGCCCGGTGGCGATGCGTGAGGTATCGTCTGACGAGTTGTTGTCATAGACATAGACCGTCGCTTGCGGAAGCTCGCGGTGAAAGTCGTCGATGACTTTGCCGATCGTGGGCGCTTCGTTGTAGCAGGGGATGATGACGGCGATGGATTCAGAATTCACTCAATGCTCCTTATACGTTCAATCCTTGAAAGTATAGCCGTTTGGGCTTGGCATCCTAAGATGTGGGTTAGTTCTCCAGTTTTGTTGCGCGAATCGTTTGCATGGCCGTCGGGTCTATACTGTTCGTTTGTCAACGATTACGAGTAAAGGAGTTGCATCCGTGTCGGATCAGACAAAGCAACAAGAAACTCGCAGTCTGCCTGCGACGTTTGCTAAGAACGAATTTGAGAAGGACGCGTTTATCCTTCGTCAGCTGGTTACCAAGGATTTTAAGATCAAGTATCGCCGTAGCGTTCTGGGCGTCGCATGGTCGGTGCTCAACCCGCTGCTGATGATGATCGTCATGGCCATCGTGTTCTCGACGATTTTCGCCCAGGGCCGCAATGGCTCAATTACGCCCGAGATGTACCCGCTGTACTTGATCGTGGGTAACGTCACCTTTGCCGTCATGTCCGAGTCTACGAACCAGGCCCTGACGTCGATCGTGGGTGCTGCCCCGCTGCTCAAGAAGGTTAAGGTGCACCGCTGGGTCTTCCCAGTACAGAAGGTGCTCTTCTCGCTGGTTAACTTTGCCTTCTCGCTGGTCGCCGTTGCCATCGTTATGCTGTGGTTCCACGTTATGCCTTCTTGGCACCTGATTCTGCTGCCGGTCTGCCTACTGCTGCTTATGTGCTTCTGCATGGGCCTGGGCATGATGCTCTCCGCCCTCACGGTCTTCTTCCGCGATGTCATGCATCTGTGGAGCGTCGTCATTACGGCGTGGACTTACATTACGCCTATTTTCTGGACGACCGACTTCGTTGCGCAAATGCCGCATCTCGTGCGCATTCTGGTCTATGCGAACCCCATGTATAACTACCTGCAGTTTATGCGCGATATCTTCCTGTTCCAGACTACGCCCTCGCTTATGACGTTTGGTATGTGCGTTGCTTGGGCGGTTCTTGCGCTTATTATTGGCTATACCGTGTTCCATAAGTCCGAGCGCAAGTTCATCCTCTACATCTAAGGAGTGCTGTGATGACTGAATCTGTTGTTGATTACAGCGAGCAGCCTCTGGCTGTCGAGGTCGACGACGTCACCATGATCTTTAACATGGCGTCCGAGTCGCTGACCAACCTCAAGGAGTACTTCATCAAGCTTGCCAAGCACGAGTTGTTCTTTGAGGAGTTTAGGGCGCTCAAGCATATCTCGTTTGATATTCATCGTGGCGAGGTCGTGGGTCTGGTTGGCACCAATGGTTCCGGTAAGTCTACGATGCTCAAGATTATCGCCGGTGTGCTTGAGCCTAGCGAGGGCAGCGTTAAGGTGCACGGTAACATTGCGCCGCTGATTGAGCTTGGTGCCGGCTTTGACCCCGAGCTGACCGCCCGCGAGAACATCTATCTGAACGGCGCCCTGCTCGGCTATACCAAGGAGTTCATCGACGCCAACTTTGACGGCATTATTGAGTTCGCTGAGCTTCAGAACTTTGTCGATATGCCGCTTAAGAACTTCTCCTCGGGCATGGTGGCGCGTATCGCCTTTGCAATCGCGACGATTACCGAGCCCGATATTCTGATCGTTGACGAGACGCTGTCCGTCGGTGATGTGTTCTTCCAGCAGAAGTGCGAGGCCCGCATCCAGCACTTTATCCAGAGCGGCGACGTGACGGTTCTGTTCGTTTCGCACTCCATGGAGCAGGTTGAGCGCATCTGCCAGCGTGCCGTTTGGATTGAGAAGGGTGACCTTCGCATGGACGGCCCGGTCAGTGAGGTCTGCAAGGCGTATCGCGAGCAGTTCAACTAGGTTATAATTACTTGCGCTTGGCCGAATTGTTTGGCTGGGCGTGCGGTTATTTGCTCCATTAGCTCAGTTGGATAGAGCAGGGGACTTCTAATCCCAAGGTCGACGGTTCGAATCCGCCATGGAGCACCATCGTTTATTAAGCCCGGACCGCTTGGTGGTCTGGGCTTTTTTCATCTTGTGTGTTGCTGGAGCCGAGCGCGAGCAAGCCGCTGCTGTTTGTTGGGGTTGGCATTTTACTTTTCGAGATGCTCTTTCAGCAGCTCCAACGCGTGGGCGTAGCCTTGGAGGCCCTCTCCGGTGATGGTGGCGATGCAGGCCAGACGGGCGTAGCTCACCTGGCGGAAGTCTTCGCGGGTCTCGACTGCGCTAATGTGGACCTCCACAGCCGGGATGGCGACGGCTTTGAGCGCGTCCAGGATGGCCACGCTTGTGTGCGTGTAGGCGGCCGGGTTGATGACGATGCCGTCGACCTTTCCGTAAGCCTCCTGGATCTTGTCGACGATGCTGCCCTCGTGGTTAGACTGGAAGACCTCGACCTCGTCGAAGCCCTGTGCGGCGCCCGCTTCCTGGCAAATCTGGACCAGGCGGTCGTAGTTGTCGCTGCCGTAGATGCCCGGCTCGCGAATGCCGAGCATGTTTAGATTGGGGCCGTTGATGACGAGTGCTTTCATGGTTGCTTCCTTTGCGGTTGAAAAACCACCACAAAGGTGCCTGTCCCCTTTGTGGTGGTTTTGGTTAGAGAGCGGGTGGGAGGGTGTCGAGGAGGGCATGGGCGGTGTTGGCGGCGCAGTCGCGTGAGTCGATGATGTAGTCGGCCCAGGCGCGGTAGCGCGGCATACGCTGCTCGGCCAGCTTGTCGATGCCGTCGCGCGCGGTGATGGGGCGGCCCTTGTGGGCGAGCTCGTCGAGCTTGCGGTTGAGCATCACGATCTGGCTGTTTTGGTGCAGCAGAGGGTAGTTCTCGTCGCGCGTAACCACGCCGCCGCCGGTGGAGAGCACCAAGCCGCTGCGCTTGGAGATGTCGGCCAGCGCTGCCGTCTCCTGCTCGCGGAAGGCCGCCTCGCCGCACTTGACGATAAAGTCGGCGCAGGGCATGCCCAGGCGCTCCTCGAGGGCGCGATCGAGGTCGATGTGCTCGTGGCCCGTGAGCTGAGCGATCTGCTCGCCCACGCGGGTCTTGCCCGAGCCCGGCATGCCAATCAGGGCGATGTTCTGCTCATGGCGCGACAGGCGCTCCGTTACGTCCAGGATGCGCTCGCGCGGGGTGACCTGGCCGGTATAGCGCTCGACGGCCTGTGCCGCCTGTGCCACGAGCATCAGCAGTCCGCCGATGTAGGGGATGCCGCGGCGCTCGGCCTCGAACATCAGACCCGTGCGGGCGGGGTTGTAGACAATGTCGATGACGCCCTCGAGCGCATCGAGCCCTTCGAGTGTGCAAGGCGCGTCGGGGCAGTGGGGGAACATGCCGGCAGGCGTGCAGTTGACGAGCAGGGCGGCGTCGGACTGCTGCGCGATGTTGCTGTAGTTGACTTCGCTCGTGCGACCCACGGGTACGACGATGGCGCCCATGTCTCCCAGCACCATACTTGCCGTGGTGCCGGCGCCGCCGGTGGCACCGAGCACGAGGGCCTTCTTGCCGGCAACCTCAACGCCCAACTCCTCGACCAGGCACCGAAAACCAAAGTAGTCGGTGTTGTCGCCGCGCAGGCGACCGTCAGGTAGGCGTGTGATGGTGTTGACGTTGCCCATGCGCTCGGCCAGGGGACTCAACTCGTCCAGGTAGTCCATGACGGCGCGCTTGTAGGGGATGGTCACGTTGGTGCCCTCCCATTCGTCGCCGGTCATAAAGGCCTGGAGGTCCTCGGGCTCGCGCTCAAAGCGCACGTACTCAAGCCCCGCGAGCTCCTTGTAGATGGTCGGGGTGTAGCTGTGGCCCAGCACACGGCCCAGTACGCCGTAGGGACGGGTTGCGGCGGTATCGGTCATCTAGAGCACCTCCGTGTAGCTGCCAAAGTAGGTGAAGCTCTCGCACACGTCGTCGATGGAATCGAGCAGGTCGTCGAGGGCCTTGCTGCCAAAGGGGCAGTCCAGATCAAAGTAGAACATAAACTCAAAGTCGCGGCCGGGGATGGGGCGGCTCTCGAGCTTGATGAGGTTGATGCTGAGCGCGTAGAAGCGCTCGAGCACGCGATAGAGGGCACCCGGCTCATTGGCCGTGGTGATCATGAGCGAGGTGCGGTTGGCACCGGGATAGACGCGCGGCTCGCGGCTGATGACGACAAAGCGCGTGTAGTTGTTGTCAGAGTCCTGGATATTGGGTTCCAGCACCTCCAGGCCATAGAGTGCCGCGCAGCTACGCGATGCGATGGCGGCAACATCGGTGCGCTCGGAGCTGGCGACCATCTCGGCCGACATGGCGGTGTTGGGGTACTTGGTGGCGTGCAGACCGTGCGCCTCGATAAAGCTAGCGCACTGCGCGATGGCCTGACCGTGGCTGTAGACCTCGCGTATGTCCGCGAGCTTGGTGCCGGGCTTGACGAGCAAGTTGTGGTCGATCTTGAGGCGCAGCGAGCGCACGATATGGAAGTCGAACTGGGCGAGCAGGTCGTAGACGGCGTTGACCGAGCCGGCGGTTGAGTTTTCGATGGGCAGCACGCCAAACTCGCAGAAGCCGTCGCGTACGGCGCGCATGACGCCCTCAAAGGTCTCAAAGAAGGCGATATCCGGCACGTCGAAGAGCTTGCATGCGGCGATCTGGCTGTAGGCGCCTTCGACGCCCTGGCAGGCGACGGTAGCCGTCTGGGGGAAGGGCGTGTTAAAAGCTGCGGCCGTGGCATGGGCCTTTTGCGACACCGTGATGCCCTTGAGCTCGTTGATGTAGCGCTGCTGCTCGGCCTTGCTCATGCTCATGAGGAGACGGAACAGGGTGATGGTCTGAGCCTCGTAGCGCTCGGGTGCGCGGCTGGCGAGGTTATTGAGTTTAGAGCGCTCGCGGGCGGGGTCAAAGACGGCCTTACCCATCTCGATCTTGGATTTGGCGACTTCGGTGGCAATATCCATGCGCTCGACAAAGCTGTTGAGCAGCGTGGTGTCGATGCCATCGATGGCCTGGCGGATGTCAGCAAGGTCCATAGGGACCCCTTTCGTGAATGGTTGCCTGGGGTAGTTAATTTGGGACGGGGCTTTTTTAGCTACCCTTTGACTGTCGACG
>CALLRY010000299.1:0-2597 GCA_938014285.1 uncultured Collinsella sp.
GTCGAGTTCTCCCTGCGTCCCGCCGCTGAGCTCTCCTCCTTCGACGCCGTCGAGATCGAGATGCCCCCTGCGGAGGTCACCGAGTCCGAGATCAACAACCAGGTCGAGATGCTCCTCAACTACCGTGCCACCTTCGAGGACGTCGAGGGTCGCGCCGTCGAGGCCGAGGACTACGTCACCGTCGACCTCAAGGCCGTCGAGAACGCCGACAACTTCGCTGCCGAGGGCCGCATGCTCATCGCCGGTAGCGACAGCAACCCCAAGGAGTTCAACGAGGCCCTGATCGGCGCTAACGTTGACGACGTCAAGACCGTCACCTGGACCGACGAGGTCGAGGAGGGCGAGGAGGCCGAGACCCACACCGTCGAGGTCACCGTCAAGGGCATCAAGGTCCGCAACACCCCCGAGCTCACCGATGAGCTCGTCAAGTCCGACTTTGGCTTTGACAACATCGAGGCCATGCGCGACGCCATCAAGATCGAGATCGAGCAGGACAAGGCTTCCCGCCTGCCGGCCGAGAAGGAGAACCGTTGCGTCTCCGCTCTCGCCGAGCGTCTGCAGCTCGACGAGATGGACGCCGACTACGAGCAGTCCGTCTTTGAGGAGCTTGGCCAGAACTTCCTGTCCAACCTTGCTGCCCGCGGCATGACCCTGGACACCTGGCTTCCCGCTTCCGGTCTGACCATGGAGCAGTTCATCGGCGACCTGCACAAGCAGGCCAACGACGTTGCCCGTGAGTCCCTGGCTCTGGACGCCCTCGCCCGCGAGCTCAAGATCGAGGTCACCGAGGACGACATCAACGCCGAGTTCGAGAAGGCCGGCGTCAAGGACGTCGAGGCTTCCAAGGCTGAGTTCATCGCTGATGGCCGCATGCCTGCCGTCCGCGAGTCCATCCGTCGTTCCAAGGCCGTCGACCACCTGGTCGAGAACGCCAAGGTGACCGAGGTCGACGAGACCGCCAAGGACGCCGAGTAATTCTCGCCACCTTGCCCGCGAGCGCATGCGTGCGCTCGTGATGGGGTAAAGTTATACACCGGTTATCCGGTTGCTTCGTACGGTGCCAGCCAATGCATAGCATGCGGGCACCGTACGTTTATCTAGAACCAATTTGGTCCGCAAGAGAGAAATGGAGATGCGTATGATCGCAAAGTTCGATTCCGCCCTCGTGCCATACGTTATCGAGCAGACGCCGCGCGGCGAGCGCAGCTACGATATCTATTCGCGCCTGCTCAACGACCGCATCATCTTCTTGGGCGAGGAGATCAACTCCGTAAGCGCCAACCTGGTCGTTGCCCAGCTGCTGCATCTTGAGAGCCAGGATGCCGAGAAGGATATCTCGCTCTACATCAATTCGCCCGGCGGCGAGGTCTACTCCGGCCTGGCGATTCTTGACACTATGAACTTTATTAAGCCGCAGGTCTCGACCATTTGCGTCGGTATGGCCGCGTCCATGGCCGCCGTGCTGCTTTCGGCCGGCGCCAAGGGTAAGCGCTTTTGCTTGCCGCACTCCAAGGTCATGATTCACCAGCCCAGCGGCGGTGCCCAGGGTCAGCAGACCGAGATCGAGATCGTGGCCGAGGAGATCAAGAAGACTCGCCGCGAGCTCAACCAGATTCTGTCCGACGCCTCGGGCCAGCCCATCGAGAAGGTCCAGGCCGACACCGAGCGCGACAACTACCTGACCGCTGCCGAGGCCCTCGACTACGGCCTGATCGACCGTATCGTCACCTCGCGCGACCTCGCCGCGAAGGACGCCTAGGATGGCCGGTAACATGCAGGACAACTTTGACGAGAACGGCAACCCCATCCGCTGCTCCTTCTGCGGAAAAGAGCAGGGCCAGGTCCGTCGCCTCGTAAAGGGCCCGACCAACATCTTTATCTGTGACGAGTGCGTCGCCGCCTGTTCCGAGATTCTGGAGGAGTCGCTGGCTTCGGACTTTATGGACGCCGCCCGCAACGGCAAGCTGCCGGGTTTCCTCAACGACCACGGCCAGGCTGCATCCCAGCCCGCCGTGGATCCCGAGACCGAGGGTTTTGAGCTCGAGGACGACCGCCAGGTCATCACACGCGTGCCGACGCCGCACGAGATCTATGACGAGCTTTCTGCCTATGTCATGGGTCAGGAGGACGCCAAGCGCGCCATGTCGGTGGCCGTGTACAACCACTATCGCCGCGTGATCGAGGGCGGCGCCGCGGTGTCTGCCTTTGACGACGGCGTTGGCTCGCAGTTCGACGATGATATGGACGAGGTGGAGCTCGCCAAGTCCAACATTTTGCTGCTCGGTCCCACCGGTACCGGCAAGACCCTGCTCGCCCAGACGCTTGCGCGCATCCTCGAGGTGCCGTTTGCCATCGCCGATGCCACCGCGCTTACCGAGGCCGGCTACGTGGGCGAGGACGTGGAGAACATCCTGCTCAAGCTCATCAATGCTGCCGATGGCGACATTGAGCGCGCTCAGGTGGGCATTATCTACGTGGACGAGATCGACAAGATCGCCCGCAAAGCCGAGAACCTCTCCATTACCCGCGATGTTTCGGGCGAGGGCGTTCAGCAGGCGCTGCTTAAGATCCTTGAGGGCACGGTGGCCAGCGTTCCG
>CALLRY010000300.1:0-2666 GCA_938014285.1 uncultured Collinsella sp.
CCGCAGGACGTGGTGGATGGCTGCGAGGCCGTGCTCGATACGCTATTCGACCTGGCAGCGGCAGTCAAGGCCGTGCGCTAGACAATTGCGGTGTTGAAACGAGCAATTGCCCACGTTTGCGCTCAAGCAAAAGGGGCCCGGCAATGGTCGGGCCTCTTTTGCTTGAGCGGCGACTTAGCATACTTGCGGGCGTGCTATAGATACGCGCCGAGGTTGATGGCCGTGGCGTCGGTCTGGCTGCTTGCCTGGGTGCTGGCGCGTTCCAGCAGGAACGGCCGCACGAGTTCTTGGCGGTTGATGTCCTCGGCGGCGGTGACTGCGGTGACGGTGCGCGCGGCAGAGCCGATGTGGACGTGCTTGGTCTTCGCCGGCGCCTTGTTCTCGATTTGCTCCATGAGCAATTGAACGCCCTTGCGGCCAATCTCGTAGCCCGGGGGCGCTACCGTAGTGAGCGGGACCGATCCGCTCCAAGCGAGCGGGTTGCCATCGCAACCTGCTACGCGTACTTGCCCGGGGACGGCGATGCCTTTGTCGACCAGCGCCGAGATGACGCCCGAGGCCAGCACGTCGGTCAGGCCGACGACAAAATCGGGACGTTCGTCCGCGGGGCGCTCGGCGATTTGGGCGCCGATGCCGTAGCCGTCGGCGGCGGTATTCCATTCGCCGGCGTCGATGACTTCGATCTTGATATCGGGGTGTAGGGCGAGCGCCTTATGAATGCCAAGAACGCGCAGGGTGAGTTGCATAAATGCTGCTCGGCCGACGACGACAATATGGTGTGCGCCGCGGGCGATGGCGAGTTCGGCAATGATGCGACCCTGGGCCTCATTGTCGGCCGCTACATAGTAGCCGGGCTCGGAGCAATGGATGTCCAGGTGGACGATCGGCACGGGCATCTTGGTCATGGCGGGGTGCCAGTCGGGGGACGCCATGGGCTGAACCATGACGCCGGACATCTGGGTGCCCATAAAGTAGCGCAGGTAATGGTCCTGGAGAATATCGTCGTTATCGGCGTTGGCGATGAGCAGGTCGTAGCCGTGCTTGCGGGCCTCGTTGTGGGCGCCGCTGGCGATTTGGAGTGAAAAGCCGTGGTCGAGACGGGGGAGCACCAGGCCAAAGGACTTGGTGGCGCCGCCCGCGAGCTGACGGGCGCTTTGGTTGGGCAGGTAGCCAAGGCGATTGATGGTCTCGTTGATGAGCTTGAGGGTCTCGGGGCGTAGCTTTTCGGGGTGGTTGAGCGCGTTGGAAACCGTGCCCAACGAAACCCCGGCCTCGCGCGCGACGTCGCTGATTTTTACCTTTGCCATAGCGGCCCCTTTGATGCGTTTCAAGTACAAGCCAGATTGTAGCATCCCAAACCTACCAAAAAGGGACAGGTTTATTTAGGCAGGTTTTATCTGGGGAAACGCCGTTGCCAGCGCGACCACCACGAAGGGGACAGACACCTTTGTGGTGGTTTGGACCGGCTGGACGTGTGTGCATCGGGTGGTATCTAAGTTGAGATACCACTTCTGGTATATCAGCTTGCGTTTGCGTGAGTACAATACTCGAACGTTATACGTCTCAGCGCCCCTTGTGCGTGGACGTCTTGCAGTCACGCGAACGAAGGGATTTATCCTATGTGCGGAATTGTCGGCTACACCGGCTCTGATATTGCAAAGAACATCCTGGTTACGGGCCTCAAGCGTATGGAGTATCGCGGCTATGACTCCTCGGGCGTCGCGCTCGAGGTGGGCGAGGGCGCCGCGGCGCACCTCGACGTCATCCGCCGCGTGGGCAAGGTCGCGGGCCTGGAGAGCGAGCTTTCCAACATCGACAGCGACGCTACCTGCGGTATCGGTCACACCCGTTGGGCCACCCACGGCAAGCCCTCCGTCGTTAACGCTCACCCCCACACCAGCTGCGACGGTCGTATCGCCATCGTCCACAACGGCATCATCGAGAACTTCGCCGAGCTGCGCGAAGAGCTGGAGGGTCGCGGCCACCACTTTAAGAGCGAGACCGATACCGAGGTCTTCGCGCATCTGATCGAAGAGGCTTATGCCGAGACGCACGACCTGATGGCCTCCGTGCGCGAGGCGTGCACCCACGTGGTCGGTGCCTATGGTCTGGCCGCCGTGTGCGCTGACGAGCCCGGCGTGATCGCCGTGGCCCGCAAGGATTCCCCGATCGTGGTCGGCGCGGGCGAGACCGGCGCCTATGTCGCCTCCGATGTCATCGCGCTCATCGATGCCACCCGCGATGTCGTGGTGCTCGAGGACGGTCAGTTTGCCAAGCTCACGCCCGCAGGCGTCGAGTACACCGACGAGGCCGGCAACGTTATCGAGCCCAAGGTCACCCACATCGACTGGGACCTGGACATGGCAGAAAAGGGCGGTTATCCCGACTTTATGCTCAAGGAGATTCACGAGCAGCCGCGCGTCGTGCGCGACACGCTGGTCGGTCGTATGACGCCGGCTGGCGAGCTCGACATCGACGAGCTGGGCCTTTCGCTCGAGGAGCTCAACGACATCGACCGCGTCTACGTAATCGCCTGCGGCACCAGCTATCACGCCGGCCTCATTGCTAAGAATCTCATCGAGGGCTGGGCTCGCATCCCCACCGAGGTGGAGGCGGCCAGCGAGTTCCGTTACCGCAATCCCATCATCACGCCGACGACGCTTGTC
>CALLRY010000301.1:0-11902 GCA_938014285.1 uncultured Collinsella sp.
GAGTGCGTGTTCACCACCGACGAGGAGACTGGCCTGGTCGGCGCCGAGACGCTCGACAAGTCCCAGATTAGCGCCCGCACCATGATCAACCTTGACTCCGAGGAAGAGGGCGTTGCCACCGTCAGCTGTGCCGGCGGCGTCGTCGTTACCTACACCTGCCCGATCGCGCGCGAGCACAAGACCGGTAGCACCCTCACGCTCGACATCTCCGGCCTGCTGGGCGGCCACTCCGGCAGCGATATCAACCTGGAGCGCGGCAACGGCAACCTCATCATGGCCCGCATCATCGACCGCCTGATGGTTGCCGGCGAGCCCGCCATCGTTAGCTTTAACGGCGGCACCAAGGACAACGCCATCAACCGTGAGTGCAAGGCTGTTCTGGTCTACGCCGACCACGCTGCCGCCGAGGCCGCGGCCCAGATCGCAAAGGGCATCATCGCCGACGTCACTGCCGAGCTCGAGGTCTTCGACCCCGGCTTTACTTGCACCGTCGAGATTGCCGACGACGCCGAGGTTGAGGCCATGGACCAGAAGTCCGCGCTTGCCCTCATCCGCGCCCTGCGCCTTGCCCCTAACGGCGTGATTCGCCGTAACGTCGCCACCGACGGCTCCGTCGAGGTTTCCTCCAACATCGGCGTGGTCGCCACCTCCGATGACGAGGTCAAGATTATGCTGTCCCCGCGCTCTTCGATCACCTCGCTGCAGAACGAGTTCAAGGACCGTCTGCAGACGCTGGCCGATGTCCTGGGCTTCGACGCCAAGTTTGAGTTTGAGTATCCCGGCTGGAGCTATGCCGAGCATTCGCCGGTCCGCGAAGTCTTTGTCGAGAGCTATCGAGAGCTCTTTGGCTCCGAGCTGCGCATCGAGTCCATTCACGCCGGCCTTGAGTGCGGCCTGTTTGCCGAGGCTCTGCACGGCCTGGACGCCATCGCCGTGGGCCCGACGCTCTCCGATGTCCATACCCCGGACGAGAGCATGGAGCTCGCTTCTGCCGAGCGCTTCTACGAGCTGCTCATCGACGTCCTCAAGCGCCTCGCTGCGTAAAGGTTGCGCTAGCAGCAGTCCGAGTCACGTGCTAGCGGATTGCAAATGACATTATGAGAGGGGGCACCCGGTCTTTTGCGACGGGTGCCCCCTCTCTTTTGTTTGATAATTGCGAAATTACGGCCACCTAGTCCATTTCTGCCCTGATGAGGTCGAGGGCGCGCTGGCAGTTTTCGCGGACGGGGCCGAGCATATGCTCGCGCAGGTCCGCCATGCCGGGCAGGTCGGCGTATTCGTCCATGACCTCTTCCATGCAAATGGGTACCTCGTAGGCGAGGTCCATCATGGTCGCAAAGCAAAACTTCTCGGATAGCCCGGCATCGGTGAGCGTCGCCTCCAGCGTGGGGTCGCCCATACCGTGGTATCGGCGGATAGCGCCTGGACCGATGCACCCCACACGATTTTCGCCGCCAACGCTCATGGCAAGGCGCGCCCGGCGGCGCATGCGCTCATACGCCAAACCCGACGCGACATCGTACATTCGAGCCATCATGGCTGCGCCGTCGTTTCCAAGGAGCAGGGAATAGTTTTTCGCGTGCGCATCCGGTGCGCCGATGATGGCGTTAAAGAAAAGTATCTGCGTAAACAGATACAGGTTAAGTTGATGGTGGCTCGTATTTACGAGGAGCTCTTGAATGTCGCGTGTGGTCGGGCCGCCGTCTGCCGTGTACTTTTGGGCGGGCATCACCCCAAGTGCCTGACAGAGGTCTTCTTGATGTAGGCGCCTGATCGTTCCGTCTTTGACTTTCACGCGGTCATAGCGCTCAACAATGAGGGCAGGTTCGTCCTCAAACATACGATATTCGACGTTTGCCGTTGCGATGCCGGCGCGCTGGGCGCTTTTCATGCAGACAAACTCATTGAGAGCCTCGAGTTTAAATCCGATAACGCCATTTTTGAAAATATGCGTCGTGGGCGAGGAGCCCATGCATTCGCACCAGCGGTCGTTTATGAACGCGAGCGCGAACTTGCCCTGGTTGCCTCCAAGTGACCAACTTTCATCTAGACCCATCCACGATGCATCGCGGTCATCTCTGATCGACTTGAGACGAAGAGCAATTTCGTGGTCGTCTATAGGGCGGTATTCGCCAGCGCGATGCAGGACGGCGTCGGCATCTTCTTCGGCACAAAACTGCACTCCGCCCGGACAGTCGAGTCCGATATGGCTGAGCAACGCAACGGGATTGTTGGGCCTAACGTCGAATTCGGCGGCAATCGCTTTTCGTTGGTCCTCGCTGTCGGGTAGAAGGCCAAACAGGTACGGATTCATGACCTGTTGTCCGTATGTGCGATTCGATACGGGTATGTTGGTCGATAGGGCTGGCCCGTCATAGTCATGATCGTAGGTAAAGCTGATAAGACCGTTCTCATCTTGCGCGAGCGTTCCAGCAGGCACGCCGCAAATAATGGTCCGAAGTGATGTTCTGGCCATTGGCTATTTCCCTTCGGGCATGGTTTGGCTAGATGCGTTTGCGGCAATCGAGACTCCGAGATTGGACATGGCGAAATCGGCGAAGGCCCTGTCGTAGAGCTCGGACGTAAGGGGGGTATCTGCAAGAGCCGGAATGGTTGTGCTGCGACGGTTGCGATGATGAAGACGTTGAGCGTGATGGCGTCTGGAGGTGCTGCAAGGTTGATCAGCATGCGGGGCGTCGACTGGGTGCTCATTTTTCGTTTCGCTTATATCCCCTTGTGCTGCGAGCGCCAGTTCAAGAGCGTCGAAAATCGCCAGCAACTTGTCGAGTCGAATGCCGGTGGCGTCTCCTAGCTCGAGCGATGCAAGCAGGCGCTCCGAAACACCGGCCTTTTTGGCGAGGGTGGCACGGGTGAGACCCTGAGTCTCGCGTGCCTGGCGCACGTAGATGCCAGCTTGGCGTGGTGTGGTGATGGGAAGGGTATCCACGGCTATCTCCTAACGTGCAGGCTTTTGCATCCTAGTATGACATGCAAAAGTCTGCATGAAAAGGCCTCATGCAAAACTCTGCATGAGGCCTTATACGGACGTTTAGTTTTGAAGGGTGTTTTACAGCACTAAAATCCCTAGGTGCTCCAGCAAAATCTTGAGGCCGATGAGGATGAGCACAACGCCGCCCACGATGGTGGCGGGCTTTTCGTAGCGCGCGCCAAAGATGCGGCCAATCGCCACGCCGGCAACGGAGAAGATGAAGGTCGTGATGCCTATGAGCGACACGGCGGGAACGATGTCGACGGAAAGCGCGGCGAACGAGATGCCCACGGCCAGGGCGTCAATCGAGGTGGCGATGGCGAGGATCAGGTACTCGCCCAGGTCAATCTTTTCGGCATCCTTGCCGTCGCCTTCATCCTCGTCCTCGGTAAAGGCTTCCCACAGCATTTTGCCGCCGATGAAGGCGAGCAGGATAAAGGCGATCCAATGGTCGATGGGTCCGATGATGCCCATGAATTGACTGCCGAGCGCCCATCCGATTACGGGCATGCCGGCCTGAAAGCCGCCAAAGAACAAGCCGAGCACTACGGCGACCTTAAGGTTGATCTTCTTCATGCCAAGGCCCTTGCAGATGGATACGGCAAAGGCGTCCATCGAAAGGCCGATAGCGAGCAATACGAGCTCTGCGAGTCCCATAGTCTGGCTCCCTCTCTGCGGGCGGGCCCGCGTGTACCTCTTGGGGGAGTAACAAAAAAGACCCGTGGCGTACGCGTTGTGCGCACAGCCACGAGTCTCGTTCATTAAGGCAAGCCAGGCCGCATCGGCCAGTGTGTTGACTTACCGCGCCACCGGAGGCGAATCCGGTCACGCGACTACTCCCTCATTTATGCGAATCCCGATGCTACCACATGAACAGCTGATTTGGGTTGGGCTCTCAGCTGTGTTCGCTCATTCTGTAAGCATCGGATTTCGCAAGCGCCGCAGGGACAAACCGTGAGAAACTATTTAGCGTTTATGGAGCGTATACGATGGGAGCGATGCCTTGGATAAGAACGAGCTGCAAAAGCGTATGGAACAGGCCATCCGCCTGACGGCACCTGGTCAGCCGATCCGCACCGCCCTCGACATGATCATCGCCGGTCACCTGGGCGCCCTTATCTGCGTCGGCGACACCGAAAACGTGCTCGCTGCCGGTAACGACGGCTTCCCGCTCAACATTTCGTTTACCTCGAACCGTCTGTTCGAGCTTTCCAAGATGGACGGCGCCATCGTTATCGATGGCGACCTCACCCAGATCCTGCGCGCCAACTTCCACCTCAATCCCGATCCCTCGCTTGCCACGAGTGAGACGGGCATGCGTCACCGTACTGCCGCTCGCATGTCGGTGCTCACCGATGCCATCGTGATCTCGGTCTCGGCCCGTCGCGCCGTCGTTAACGTGTACGTTCACGGCAAGAGCTACGAGATCCAGCCCGTCACCACCATCATGAGCTCGGTCAACCAGCTCGTCGCCACGCTCCAGACCACCCGTCAGTCGCTCGACCGCTCCTTGCTGCGCCTGACGGCCCTCGAGCTCGACGACTACGTCACGCTCGCCGACATCACCGGCATTTTCTCGAGTTTCGAGATCATGCAACAGGCAAAGACCGAGCTTAAGGATTGCATCGTCAAGCTGGGTAACCAGGGCAAGCTCGTGCAGATGCAGCTTGAGCAGCTCGCGGGCTCCAGCATGGATACCGAATACGACTTGATGATCCGCGACTACGCAAGCGATTCCTCTGAGGCCAACGCCGAGAAGATTCGCGCCGAGCTGAGTCGCATGACGCCTAAGGACCTGTCTGACCCGCAGCACGTGGCGGCAGTTCTGGGCTATGACGACCTGGACGAGGACTCCGTCATGACACCGCTGGGCCTGCGCACGCTTTCGCGCGTGTCCGTCGTGCGCGACGGCGTGGCCGAGAAGATCGTCGACGAGTACGGCTCGCTGCAGGAGCTCATGGATGACATCAGCGAGGATCCGGAGCGCCTGGGCGACTTTGGTGTTAACAACCCTGCCATTCTTGCGGACTCGCTGTACCGCATGAAGGGCGCCAAACAGGGGAACGCATAATGGCGCCCGTATGCGCCGTGGTCGTTGCCGGCGGCAGCGGCCAGCGCTTTGGTAACCCCGGTGGCAAGCAGCTCGTTAACGTGGCGGGCCGTCCACTCATGAGCTGGTCCATCTGCGCGTTCGATCGTAGCGACAAGGTCGGCCACATCGTGGTGGTGTGTCCTGCCGAGCGCCGTGCCGAGATGCGCCGCCTGGCCATTGACCCGTTTGACTATGACACGCCCATCAGCTTTGCCGATGCCGGCGATACCCGTCAGGATTCCACCCGTGCCGGCGTGCATGCGGCTCCGGCGGGCTTTGAATACGTTGCCATCCACGACGGCGCTCGTCCGCTCATTACTACCGAGGCGATCGATCACGCTATCGACGTGCTCGTGAGCGACCGCGCCCTCGACGGTGTCGTGTGCGGTCAGCCCGCGATCGACACGCTCAAGATCGTCGACGGCGATAATATCGTCGAGACGCCGCCGCGCGAGCTCTATTGGGCTGCGCAGACGCCGCAGATCTTTAGCGTCGACGCCATGAAGCGTGCCCATGCCGCTGCTATCGCCGAGGGCTTTATCGGGACCGACGATTCATCGCTGGTCGAGCGCATGGGCGGGCGCGTCCGCTGTGTCCAGAGCCCGCGCGATAACCTTAAGGTGACGGTGCCCGAGGATCTGCGTCCCGTAACCGCGATTCTGCTTGGCCGTATGGCCGAGGGAGAGGACCTTCCCCATGTTCAGTAACCTGCGCATTGGCCATGGCTACGACGTTCACCGTCTGGTGGAGGGGCGTCGATGTATCATCGGCGGGGTTGACATTCCCTACGAGCGCGGCCTGCTGGGCCACTCGGATGCCGATGTGCTCGCGCACGCCTTGGCCGACGCCATTCTGGGCGCCTGCCGCGGGGGAGACATCGGCAAGCTATTCCCCGACACCGATCCCGCCTACGAGGGTGCCGATTCGATGGTGCTGCTCGCTCGCGTGATGGACTATGCGCGCGAGCTGGGTTTTGAGTTTGTCGATGCCGATTGCACCATTGCCTGTCAGCAACCCAAGATTACCCCGCACCGCGATGCCATGCGCGCCAACCTCGCCCATGCCCTGGGCGTCGATGTCGAAAACGTGGGCGTCGCCGCCACTACGACCGAAAAGCTCGGTTGGGAAGGTCAGGGCGAGGGAATCGGCGCCTGGGCCGTCTGCCTGCTACAGAAAACCGTTAAGGAGTAACGAATGCGTATCTACAACAGCGCTACCCATAAAAAGGAAGAGTTCCAGCCCATCGAGTCCGGCAAGGTCCGCATGTACGTGTGCGGCCCCACGGTCTATGACAACATTCACATCGGCAATGCCCGCACGTTCATCAGCTTTGACGTGATTCGTCGCTGGCTCATCGCGAGCGGCTACGAGGTCACGTTTGCCCAGAACCTCACCGATGTCGATGACAAGATCATCAAGCGCGCCAACGAGCAGGGCCGTACGGCCGCCGAGGTCGCGACGGAGTTCTCCGACAAGTTCATCGGCGTTATGCGCGCCGCCAACGTGCTCGATCCCGATGTGCGCCCCCGCGCCACCAAGGAGATCGGCCCCATGATCGCCATGATCAAGACGCTTATCGAGCAGGGCCACGCTTACGCCGCCGATAACGGCGATGTGTACTTTGCCGTGCGCAGCGATCCCAACTATGGTCAGGTCTCGGGCCGCAACATCGACGACCTTATGGTTGGCGCACGCATCGAGGAGAACGAGGACAAGAACGACCCGCTCGACTTTGCCCTGTGGAAGGCCGCCAAGCCCGGCGAGCCCAGCTGGCCGAGCCCTTGGGGCGAGGGCCGTCCCGGTTGGCATACCGAGTGCGCCGCCATGGTGCATCGTTACCTGGGCACCCCGATTGACATCCACGGCGGCGGCTCCGACCTTGCCTTCCCGCATCACGAGAACGAGTGCGCCCAGGCCACCTGCGCCTGGCACCAGGGTTTTTCCAACACCTGGATGCACACTGGCATGCTGCTGGTAGACGGCGAGAAGATGTCCAAGTCGCTTGGCAACTTCTTTACGCTGGCCGAGGTCCTCGAGCAGCACTCCGCTGCCGCCCTGCGCCTGCTGATGCTGCAGACGAGCTATCGCTCGCCGCTCGACTTCTCTTGGGAGCGCCTGGAGGGTGCCGAGAACTCGCTCACGCGTATCGCCGGTACGGTCGAGAACCTGCGCTGGGCCGCGAACCATACGACGGCCGATGCCGATGCGGCTGCCGCCGAGGCGTTTGCCGCCCAGGCCGCCGAGACCCGCGCCGCCTTTAAGGAGTGCATGGACGACGACTTTAACACCGCCGGTGCCATGGGTGCTGTCTTTGGCTTTGTGACCGAGTGCAACCAGTACCTGGAGCAGGCGGGCGATGCTGCCGACAAGGCCGCAGTCCTGGCTGCCGCCGACACGCTGGCCGAGCTGCTCGATACGTTTGGCGTTGAGCTTCCCGAGCCCAAGGTCGAGCTGCCGCTGGGTCTGCTGGGCGTTGCCGCCGGTCTGGTTGCCTATACGGGCGACGACGTGGACGAGGCTGCTGCCAAGATTCTCGAGGCCCGCGCCGAGGCCCGTGCCGCCAAGAACTGGGATCTGGCCGACGCCATCCGCGACCAGCTCAAGGACCTGGGCCTCACCATTGAGGATACGGCCGCGGGCACTCGTATCAAATCTCTCTAATCCCCGCGGGTTTCCCAAGCACCCGACCTTGCCGTTCAAACCGTCGCTCGCGTACTCAAGTACGCGTCGCTCCTCTTTCACGGCAATCTCGGGCACTTGGAAAACCCGTACCGACCGCTTGAGCTATTCGCCTTAAGCGGTCGCTTCTTTTGTCCTGTTTGAAAAGTATTTAAAGGAGGCCGCTTTATGGCCGACAATCGCAAGCGTGCATCGCGTGGAGGCAAGCAGACTGCTTCTGGCTCGCGTCCGATTCGCCGCAACGACCGCGCTGCCGCTCCCAAGGGTCAGCGCGAGCGCTCCCAAGCCCAGGCTGCGCGTCCGCAGCGCGATCGCAACCGCGACAACGTTCAGGCTCCCAAGGGCGAGTTTATCGAAGGTCGCCGTGCTGCCGCCGAGGCGCTGCGTACCGGCTTTCCCGTCAAGTGCGCGCTCATCGCTGAGGGCGGGGAGCGCGATGCCGCCTTGTCGCGCCTGGTCGACGACCTCAACGCCGCGGGCGTCCGCATTAAGTATGTGCCGCGCGCGCAGCTCGATGCGCTGTCGAGCCATGGCGCTCACCAGGGCATTGCGCTCGAGGTGGGCAATTTCCCCTATGCCGATGTTGCCGATATCCTCGACCGTGCGGGCGACGGTCCGGCGCTCGTCGTCGTGCTCGACCATGTGACTGACGACGGCAACTTTGGTGCCATCGTGCGTTCCGCCGAGGTTGTGGGCGCGGCCGGCGTCATCATCGCCAACAAGCGCGCCGCCGGCGTGACCGTGGGCAGCTATAAGACTTCTGCCGGCGCCGTCATGCATCTGCCTATCGCGCAGGTGCCCAACATCGCCCGTGCGCTCGACGATCTTAAGGCCGCTGGCTTTTGGGTGGGCGGTGCCTCCGAGCACGCCGAAGGCAGTTGCTGGGATGCTCCCTTCGAGGGCCGCGTGGCGCTCGTCATGGGCTCCGAGGGCGACGGCATCTCGCGCCTGGTGCTCGAGAAATGCGACTTTTTGACCAAGCTTCCCCAGCGCGGCATGACCGAGAGCCTCAATGTTGCCCAGGCGACCACGGCGCTGTGCTTTGAGTGGCTGCGCCGCAACGCTGGCGAGCTCATGGGGGAGGAGTAGCGCATGTCCAAGAAGAACCGCGCCAAGTCCAAGGCCAAGCGCTTTGGCGAGGGCTCGGCCAAGCCGATTGTTTCGGCTGCGACCTATGGCGTGGGCGGCAATGCGTTTGCGCAGGCTATCGCCGACCCAGTCTCGACGGTGCACTCCAATAAGCCCGAGCTGCTGGTGGTCGACGGTTACAACGTGATCCACTGCACGCCGCGCTACGAAAAGCTCGTGTACGACCATTCCGACGATCCGTATTCCAGCGACGTTCACGATATGGCGCGCACGGCGCTCATTAATGACGTAGCTGCGTTTGCCCAGGGCCGCTACGAGGCTGTGATCGTGTTTGACGGCGCGGGCAATATCTCCAGCGAGCGCCCCAACCTGCCGGCCCGCGGCGTGCGCATTGAGTTCTCGCCGACGGGCGTATCGGCCGACACCGTGGTGCAGAAGCTCTGCATCGAGGCGCGCGAGGAAGGCCGCGCGTGCTCCGTGGTGTCGAGCGACGGCACGATCCAGGCCGTCGTCATGGGCAAGGGCGTCACGCGCATCTCGAGCCGCATGCTGGTGGACGAGATCAAACAGATCGACAACGACGTGCATGAGGCCGAGGAAGCACCCCAGATCAAGATGACCCTGGGCAGCCGCCTGAGCCCCGAGGCCCTGGCCAAGCTCAAGGCGTTGCGTGGGAGATAGGGGAGCTGACGGGCAATGCTGCCTCGCTAACTCCATTCAGCGATGTTGATCATTCTTTCGAGGCGCCACGTTAGCGCCTCTTTTAGATAAGGCAGTCTCGCTGTTAGAGCATCGTTTTTAGACAGAATCTCGATTGCCTCGTCAACGAAGCCTTCGAGTTTGTCGCCGTCAAACCAGCCCATGTCCTCGACGAGCAACATTTGTTTGGCGGGGCTTGAATGAAATTGTGCGCTGGTAAAACTGTGCTCTCCTGCCCGAAGCTCCTCAAGAGAAATGTTGCACCAGAGCGATGAGCCCGAATCGAAGATGGGGGCTGGTCTGCAGACCAGTGAGTTGACGTTTCGCACGAGGCCAAAGTTGCGCCAATGGCGATCATAGTTGGCAATGATGTCATCGCATACGATCATGCGGTCAAGGGCGTCTTTTATATCCGTCGCTCCAAGCTCCTCGCAGTTTGCTACGTATCGCTCGTAGTCGGTTGGTCGTTCACCTGCGTTCGCGTACTGGTTTACATAGAACGCAGGGACATACTCTTCTTCATCAGTTAAGAAGACATCGCATATGCTCAGGGCGGAAGTGCCCGTGCCCTCGAGCGAGTAAGGCACATAATCGCAGGTGTTTAGGATGCGACGGTGGAGCGTGGTCGCCACCAGCTCGTTATAAGGTTCCTGGTTCAGGTGCGCTCCTGCCTTATGCAGAATTCGACGCCCGCCCTCGCATGTCCAGTACTTTTGAAGATTGCCGTCCGAGGTGTTATCGGGCTTTGCGGCAGCCGCTTTTCCCTCTGGGGCAAAGGGCGCAATGGACAGCGAGACGTCATCAAAGGCGTTATTGAAGAAGTTGATATCCTCCCAGGCGAGACCGGAATCTTGGGGTCTAATCCAATACTGGTCGGATAGGGAGAGGCCGAGATTTCGCTGGACGAGTTCATCGGGAACATCGACTGCGGCTTCTGCAAGCAGGGAGGCTAGCCCAATGCGTGCGAGCGGGATACCGCGGCCGCGCCACCAGATGCGGAAGGAGTCGAGCGATATGGGGCCATTAGGGCCAAATACCCCAATAGGGGCGTGGGCGTAATCGATGTCGGCGCCGATGTGGGTAAAGTCTTTTCGCGATGTGCTGTAGACGAGCTGAGCGACTTCGTGCGTGCGATTCATGAGGGTGAACGCGATCTCGCTCTTACCGTGGCCGCGGCGGGGACGTCCCCCCGTTTTGGTCACGGAGCGGAGTCGCGTGTCGACGCTGTCTTTGTCGATGAGCCATACACCAGAAGCCTTGCGGGCCTCAAGTGCTCCGTTTTTTATGAGCTCCTGCACCCTGCGCGGAGTGATGCCGAGCAGCTCGGCGGCTTCCTTGGTAGTAAGCATCGCGAAACCCTTCGTCAGAACGAATAGTTTTATCTATTCAATTGTAATTAAAACTATTCGTTCTGACGAATAGTTTTAAGATTGAGGGCGAACTGACAGAAATGAACGGGCCTGGTACCTGTTGTTGCTGGATTTTGCATATTTGTATAACGCCGTGCGGCCTGTTGCGCCCCGTCCGCAATTCCTTTATTCTTAACAGGCTTCGCGCGAAAGCGCCAAGTGTGCCAGTGTGGCGCAACGGTAGCGCAACTGATTTGTAATCAGTGGGTTGCAGGTTCGATTCCTGTCACTGGCTCCATGAGAGTTTCGGGCTCTGTCTCTATATGGGACAGAGCCCGTTTCTGTTTATGTCGATAAGTCAGCGGATTTGGCGCCAACCAAGCTTCAGGTTTGTCTCGATCTGTAACACGAAGAGGCTGAAAACCGTTCTTACTGTTACAGAATGAGACGTAAGCGGGGGTCTCTGCGAAACATCTCGATCTGTAACAGATAGGGGAGGAATAACCCTCTTACTGTTACAGGTCGAGACATAGGCCGGGGCGAGGTTGGTCATCGTCATCGAGCGTGGATTATCGGACACATGAGCGTGGAAAATCTTCCGCCTAGTGAATGAGCGTGGATAATCTACCACTTTGGATTCGATGGCACGGCAAAGTGGGAGATTATCCACGCTCGATTTCAAACGGGAGAAAATCCACGCTCGAATCTGCCACGGAAGCCCGATCTCGACCTATATATAGGTGCAAATAAGCCGGTATCGAAGTTCGATCCTGAAGGTGTACTCCACTACACCAAAGTGTTACCTCGGGAAACGTCACCTCAGTATCCAAAACCACCGTCCTTCATATCCAAACTCAACAAAACCGCAGGTCAAAGATATATAGATACGCCCGGGGCCGTGTATCTAGAGGTTTTCGTTGACAGCCCCCAAGGTTGCATCGTATTATCTTTTTCGTTCGCGGGGGCGGCGGTCCAAAAGACCAAAGGACCTGCGGATACTTGAAC
>CALLRY010000302.1:0-3820 GCA_938014285.1 uncultured Collinsella sp.
TCACGGTGCTTATTTCCCAGTGATCACTCGGACCACTTCTTAGTGAACATCAACATCTGCCGTCCACCACGGTCCTGTCCTCCAGGAAGTCGGCCCAGAACCCGCACCAGTCGAGGTAGCGACCGACCCAGAGCTCGGCCTGGTGCAGCGCCTCGATGCCCATGAGGTCGCGCGCGATGAGGTAGAGCTCGCGCCCCGCCTGGAGCTTCGGCCGCGTCGTCGTGTAGCGCTTGACCTGCGAGAAGGCGTGGAAGGTGCACCTCTGGACCCTGGTGCGCGGCCAGGTCTCGCGCACGGCCTTGGCGAACCCGCTCCCGCCGTCGGTGACGACCACGTCGGGCGCCGGGATCGGCGCCATGAGGGCCGGCCACGCCCCCGGGTTCTCCGACCTGGCCATGTACCAGGAGACCGCCCTCTCGCCGCTGCGGCATATGAGCACCACGAGGTCGCGCGCGACCCAGATCCCGTCGACGTGGAGCACGCGGTGCAGCTCGCCGTCGGGGACGGGCATGGGCCAGACCTCCCAGAGCTCGGCCGTCCTGCGCCTGAAGGACCGCCCGCCGCCCGGCATCGCCGCCCGGGAGTCCTTGGAGAGGAGCCACCCGAGGAACTCGTCCAGCCTCGTCGCCGTGTCGTCGTACCTCACCGTCGTCGACGCGCCGCAGGCCGTGCACCTCCACCGCTGGGACCCCGATGAGGTCCTGCCGTTGCGCTTGGTCCGACCGCCGCAGTAGGGGCAATAAACGGCCTTCATGGGCACCTCTTCCGAAAGGATATTTAACGGTTCCGGAAAAGGTTATCTACCTGCGGGAACGATAGGCAACCGGACACACATTCTGTCCGAGCGGTTAAAAGCGGGCACGGAATTTAAACGGCTGAAAAAGGGGCATCGACCTGCGCCGATGCCCCCAACGTGGACACACATTTTGTCCTATAAGCCCGTAAATCGATAGATATGAAAAAAGGCCCCAACTTGCGTTGGAGCCTCATTCAATGCTCGGGTGGAGACGAGGGGAATCGAACCCCTGACCTCTTGACTGCCAGTCAAGCGCTCTCCCAGCTGAGCTACGCCCCCGTGCGAAGAAATACTATACGGGAACTCGGACCACGATGCAAGGACATTTTTGGAAAATTTCGCAGTCGCGGCGCGGGCCGCCATCCGCCCAACGGCCGTCCTGCCGGCGCCAGGCCCGTTACCGGGGCCGATCGCGCTCCCGCCGACCCGGCGATTTCAAAACCATGCCGGTTTACGGGGCCGGGCCGGGAACCCCCCGAGCATGCCGTCATCGGTAAAATCAAAACCGCAGGTAGACGGCTTGCGCATTCCGTGAAATGCAGGGCATGGACGGCCGGTCCGGGTCCAGCCCCGTAATCCGACATAGTTTTGAAATGACATTAATTCACTAACAGGCAAACTAGGTAGTTCTAGCGCCTTGTCGCCGGTTAATTTCCGATTTCCAACCAGTTGCACAAAACATTTGCTCGCAGTCGCGTCTCGGCGGATTTCATTGCTTCAGTTTTGGCTTTATAGCGAATCCCTAAACGGTCGCAGACACTTCTGACTATGGTGTCTAGCTGCTTTGAATCGTTGAGCATATCGTGAGTCACCAGGAATACATCGAAACCCATGCTCTGGAGCGCAGTCATGCGCTCCGCATCGTGATCAAGTACCGCGCCTGATCCATGAATGACTTCACCTTGGATTTCGATAATTACTGCCTTCATTAGGATTGGGTTTACAATCACAATGTCGCCGTAGCAAACCTTTTGACCTGCGATGCTTTGGGCTGCCTCGGATAGAGGGGTTAAATCGTTGAGGTACACGTATCTGAAACCTGAACCACCTAGACGTCGAGAACGACTTAGGAGCAGGACCCCCGCGACCTCGAGTGGAGATGCAGCAATGCCGATAACCTGTTGAGCGGCATCATAAAACTGCTTTCCCCACATTTGACTTTTAACCTTATTGGCGAATCGATGCAGGTCGATCAGTTCGATAAGCGGCTTTCTCATCCAAAGAGAAGTACCTTTGAGTTTTGTAATCTCTCTTCCATCCTCACGCTTATTCGATTGGCCTTCATTATCTGGGGCCTTTACGGTTGCGCGGGCATAAACTCGTTTCCAAGGGACCTCGTCTTCGACCTCTCCAAGTTCGAACAGATCCTGCGTGCTGGAATTGCGATTCTCCTCTTCCGCAATTTTTAACTGCATTTCGACAGCGGGGGTCGGCTCGAAAATAGAAAACCAACCGCAAAGTTCGTACATGGCTAGTACGAGATCTATTTGGGACACAAAGCGCGTCATAGTAAATAACGTGTTAAGCGGATTGGTGACACTAAAGCCTAAATGAGTGTCGATTGTTGTGCCGGCATCCGATGCCCCTTCCCAGCGAATAGTGGAGCGCAATCCCGAGTGGTGATTACAACAACCTGGCGAAGCAACAGCGATAATCGGGGTCTTGAGGACGTCGGTTACGAAAGGGGCTTGGGATAGAGCTCGCCAGCCGTCTTCAGAGTTGGGCAGGCGCGGGTAGAGATCGCGCACTTGCGGCGGGCAGCGCCAGTAGCGGAATGCAGTGTTTGCGCAGACGATTTCGTCCATTTACGCCTCCCCTGGTATCGGCCATAGGCCGTGCGGATTGCGGGCATGGCCGATTATCTACTGGGGCATCATGCGGGTAAGTACCGGAAGCTGACCAAACACTTACCAAAAAATGGATGGGATGTGATGAAAGGTTGTCACGAGGCGTGAATGTGCTGGTACGAACTGTGCGCCAGTGGTCTCTGTCTCCACAATTGCGTATGACTCATGCAAAGAATTCATTGAAAGAGCGCGTGATCTGTCTTCGAAATGGTCGATGACGTCACTTAAAGTTAGTCAACTAACGGAAAGTATATTCAATATGAAGGAATTATGAAGGGTGCATAATCAATAAAAAACGGAACCCGATTTTAATAAAAATCAAAAATTTGGTGTCAGTTTTGGTGTCGCCCTTGGTGTCAAAAAGAAAAAAGGCCAGAGGCTTAACACCTCTGACCTACGGTTTTGATGGTGGGCGATACAAGATTCGAACTTGTGACCCCATCCGTGTGAAGGATATGCTCTACCCCTGAGCCAATCGCCCGTCGCCTTTCGGCAAAAGAGATACTATCATAGCCGCGCGTGGTTTACCAAGAACTTTTTACCCCCGATTTTAAATTCGTGGGAGCAAACCGCGCCACCGCAATCAGGGCACACGACAGACCCGCAGCTAAACAGCCATTTAACGCTTAATCCACGAAGTCTCGGGGCGGCAAATGAGTCGCACGTTGTTGTAGGCCATGTCGAGTGTGAGGCAAGTGCGCGCGGCGGGCGGCCTCGACGACGGCGCCCTCAAAGGCGCGGCGCAGCAGCAGCGAATTGTCCTCCCCCTGCTGCACAGGGTGCTGGGGAGTTCCATGCGGTGTCCAATCCATTCAATTACCAGCGTGCGGATGGTTTGATTCTATACGGGCGAAGCGCAGTCGTGACACACAACGTAATTGTGCCTAAGCTCTTCCGCGAGATCGGCGCGAGAGCGGTTTCCAGATACGAGGTCCTGGATCCAGGCGTAGTACTGGTTGTCTTTTGGTTCGGGGCTGTCAGACAGCACGACCGGAGTGCCTGCGAACCTTAAGACGGACAACGCAAAGACAAGGCTGGTTCGTTTGTTACCGTCTTCAAAGATGTGGTCCTTGACCATGTGCTCGGCCACGTAGGTGACCTGGTCAAAGATGTCTGCGAAGCGATCGACCGGCGATTGACCGAATATCGTACAGAATGCACTCGCAAGCACGGACTC
>CALLRY010000303.1:0-3826 GCA_938014285.1 uncultured Collinsella sp.
TGCCAGCACAAACGCGCGGCGGCCCTCCCCCGCCGCCAAGACCTTGTCGGCAACCTGGTCGGTCGTCTGACGCTCAATGACGCGGCCGCATTCGGGACAGTGCGGGGTGCCCACACGGGCGAACAGCAGGCGCAGATAGTCATAAATCTCGGTTACGGTGCCAACCGTCGAGCGAGGGTTTTTAGACGTCGTCTTTTGGTCGATCGACACTGCCGGCGAAAGGCCGTCGATTGAATCCAGGTCGGGTTTGTCCATCTGACCCAAGAACTGGCGCGCATAGCTCGAAAGGCTTTCGACGTATCGACGCTGGCCCTCGGCATAGATAGTGTCAAATGCCAGCGAGCTCTTGCCCGAGCCAGAAAGACCGGTAATGACCACGAGTTGGTCACGCGGAATGGAAACATCGATATCACGGAGGTTGTGCTCACGAGCGCCGCGAATAACGATAGAAGAATCAGACATGGAAGCTCCTTGCCTCCTATTGCATCGAATCATACTGCCGATGAGTTTAGCGCACTCGACGCGCACAGATGTTCGTAATACAAGATTCGCAGACCTTTAGCTTTGCGTATCGGGCGCTTTGTTTCTCGAAATGTCGTGGAAAGGTTACAGTAATCTAATACTGAACTTAATTTGCCGTAACAGAGGAACGTCCATGACCGAAGATATCCCCCTTGAAATCACTTCGAGCGACATGGCCAATCTGCCCATATTCATCGCCGTCCTTATCGTGGCCATCGTCGTGGTGCGCGTATATTTTTCAATCAAACACAATGAAAAGCCGCCCATTGCCCGCGTCTTTTGGTGCGCGACGCTCCTCATCCCGCTCGGCATGGTAGCTGCATGGATTACGAATCAATTGCTCGTAAATGAGGACAATTCCCTATGGGTCCTTTCTTATTCGGCGCTCGGTGCTACCGCCGTCATACTTCTTGTCGAGCCCTTGGTTTCGGGACTTATCGACCAAACCGATCTTGCGACGGGAACGGTTGCCTGTATTTGCCGTGACATCCTTGTCATCGCCGCTGTTTCAGCGCTCTCGTTCGTTTCGCTCGAAATTGCCTGTAACGAAACGTTCTATCGCATTCCCGCCAACTCATTCGGGTTTTCCGTCGGGCTGCTCGCGACGGTTCTGCTCTCCCTTTATTTGCTGGGACAGCGTCATGGAGGCGTCATGGCCCTCGTGCCCGTCGCCTGTTGCATCCTTGGCATTGCCGAGCACTTCGTCATAACGTTTAAAGGCGAAGCCATCCTGCCAAGCGATATCTTGGCCCTTGGCACCGCAATGGAAGTGAGCGAGGGATACGAGTTTACCTTTACCGCCGGAATCGTAACCTCTCTCGCCCTGCTGGAGATTTCCCTGGGGCTTCTTTCGCTTATCCGACCGCGAAAGCTCCGTACGCCCACCCATGTCTTCCCCGCAATCGCCGCTAACCTCTGCGCTTTTCTGCTAGTGACCGTTGTGGGGCTCTCAGGCTTTTCCAGCATCGACTTGGAGCAGGCGCTGGATTTTGGATTTGACCGTTGGCAGCCCATCACCACGTATGCGTCTCAGGGTTTTATCACTTCGTTCACCGAAATGGTCAACGAGTTGCCCATTGAGAAGCCCGAAGACTATACGCCCGATGAGGCGCAGAGCATCGAGCAGGAGCTCGCCGCCACCTACGACAGCACGTATGGCTCGAGCGAGCAGCGCGCGGCGGCCGTTGCCCAGTTCAATGAAATCAAGCCGACGATTGTTGCCGTCATGAATGAGAGTTTTAGCGACCTTTCGTGCTTTGAGCAGCTCCAGGCGGCCGGGTACACCGGCCCCGCATTCTACAACTCGCTTCCCGACACACTTGTTCGCGGCACCATGCTCGCTTCGGTCGCCGGTGGCGGAACGGCGAACTCCGAATTCGAATTTTTGACCGGAGCGACAACGGCCTTTGTCGGATTAGGCAAAATCCCCTATCAGCTATATCAGATGAATGGCGTCAACAGCCTGGCAAAGGACCTTAAGGAGCTTGGGTATACCGCTACCGCTATGCACCCGCAAAACCCCGTCAACTACCATCGAGATAAAATCTATCAGCAGCTGGGCTTTGGAGACTTTCTTTCAATCGGCGATTTCGAAGGTGCGCCCTGTTACCATGCCGGCGTATGCGACTACGCCACCTACGACAAGATACTCGACCTGCTTAGAACCGACGAAGCCCCGCAGTTCATCTTTGACGTCACGATGCAAAATCACGGCGGCTACGACTACGGCACCGTTCCCGCCGAGGAGCTGACAAACTATTGGGTCGTGGGAGCCAGCGAGGGTGCCAATAGCGCGCTCAACACCTATCTTACCTGCATCAACGCATCCGACCGGGACCTCGAGTACTTTATCAACGAGCTCCGCAATATCGGCAGACCGGTTGTTCTTGTCTTTTTTGGCGACCATCAGCCGAGCGCCGCAACGACTCTCAACGACGAGCTGTACCCTCAGGAAGATACGGCAAGCCACGCTTTCCGTATCTATCAGTCAACCTATTTCGTCTGGGCTAACTATGAAATCGCCGGCAATACCGAGCTCAACGTCTACGACACCGTCGGGGCAAACGAGATTGCAGCCATTACCCTTAATAAGATCGGCGCCCCGCTCACCGACTATCAAAAGGCCCTGCTTGCAACAAGGTCAGATGTGCCCACCATCAATGTCGCCGGCTATCTCGGTGCCGACGGGCTGCGCTACAACTTGGAATCTGAAGACAGCCCATACACCTCGACGATCGACAAGCTGCAGCGCATGCAATACCTCGAGTTCGCCAGCAAAGTTCAGTAAGCCCGCCCATTCGCTTGGGCCCATCGTATTGCAAGCACGCTCGGCCCAAATGCATCGCAAATGACTCCCGCTCGCAAACGAGGGTACAATGACGCTCGTGTCACATCACGGGGCTCCGGCCCCAACATATACAAAGGAGTCATACATGGGTTGCGAGCACGCACAGGCCGCCGGCGGACAAACGTCGCCGTCGCAATTTGAGGAGAACACGCTGTCCGAGGTCAAACGCGTCATCGCCGTGCTTTCCGGCAAGGGCGGTGTCGGCAAGTCGTTTGTCACCGGTGCCATCGCCACCGAGCTTGCCCGTCACGGCCACAAGGTCGGCGTCCTCGATGCCGACATCACCGGTCCCTCTATCCCCAAGATGTTCGGCATGAGCGGACGCCACGTCCATGCCCTTGGCAACCTCATGCTGCCCGAAATCTCCGAGCACGGCGTCAAGGTCATGAGCTCCAACCTTCTGCTCCAAAACGAGACCGACCCCGTCCTTTGGCGCGGTCCGGTCATCGCAGGCGCCATTAGGCAGTTCTGGAGCGAGACCTCGTGGGGCCCCATCGACTACCTGCTGGTCGACATGCCTCCGGGAACAGGCGACGTCGCGCTCACCGTCTTCCAGTCGCTGCCCGTCGACGGCATCGTCATCGTCACGAGCCCGCAGGACCTGGTCTCGATGATCGTCGCCAAGGCGGTCAACATGGCCGAGAAGATGAACGTCCCCATTCTGGGCATCGTCGAGAACATGAGCTATATCGAGTGCCCCGACTGCGGCAAGAAGATCGAGGTCTTTGGCAAAAGCAAGCTCCCCGAGGTCGCAGAGCGCTATAACCTCGACATCTTGGGCACGCTTCCCATTAATCCGGCACTCGCCGAGGCCTGCGATAAGGGCGAGGTTGAGACCGCGCTGCCCGATGGCATGTTGCCCAAGGCAGTCTCTGCCGTCGAGGCTATTACCCCGCACGAGACCGACGAGGCCTAAGTGAACACGAGCGCCTTCTATGACGTCCTGGTAATCGGCGG
>CALLRY010000304.1:0-4079 GCA_938014285.1 uncultured Collinsella sp.
CCCCTGGTGGCTCGCCGATGGCCACTGCGGTTTTGTCGAAGTCAATCTGCTTTGCGAAGTTGCTGCCCAAGAACGCTACATCGGCGAAGTCGGACTCGACTTTTCCGCGCGCTTTGCTGGAAGTGAGCCGCTACAAATACAGGCACTTAACCGGCTCTGCGATGCGCTCGTGCAGCATCCTCTTACCGGGCGCGTGATATCAATTCACGCCGTTCGTTCGGCAGGAGCCGTACTGGACGTCCTCGAATCGCATGGACTACTCATCCCAAACCCCGACTCCCCCGTTATCATCTTCCACTGGTTTAGCGGTACTTCGGACGAACTCGTCCGCGCGCGTAATGCGGGCTGTTATTTTTCCGTCAACGAACGCATGCTCGCATCTAAACGAGGACGCGAATACGCACGACAGATTCCACTCGATCGTTTACTGCTCGAGACCGATTCACCAGCCGAACCAAACACAGAAACAAGCGCACAGTCGCTCATCAGATTGCTCACAAGGACCTCGATGCGCATTGCCTCACTCAAAAACTGTGACGTAAAGCGCATCGAGTCGGCAGTTTTAGCAAATGCGCACGCTGTTTTTGACCTTCGCTAACCCCTGTGGGCTAAAATGCCAAGGGACATGCGAATCGCACAACGCAGTCCCTATTGGTAGACAGTACAATTCGGCAGCATTACACCAATTCGTGCATGAGATCACGGTTGCGTGCATACAATTCGTCGAAGATATGACGGCGCGACGCATATAACTCGTGGGCAGTCATATCGGGCACGATTGTTTGCGCAACGCCAAGGACTCGGGCGAGTTCATCCCATGATGCATAGGCGCCACCTGCGAGAGCTGCCATGATGGCATCACCGAAGCATGCACCCACCGTAACCTTGGCAACCGAGACCTCGCGCCCGCATACGTCGGCGATAGCCTGCATCCAAACTGGATTCTTGGTTCCACCTCCGACAAGCATAATGCGCCCAATTGGCAGCCCATGCTCTCGCTCGATAATGTCGACATGGGATGCAACGGTATACGCGACGCCTTCCAAGGCGGCGCGAACCATATGGGCTCGCGTATGCCTTCCGGTCAGGCCAAAGAAGACGCCACGCGCCTCGGGATCGTTGAGCGGAGTACGCTCCCCCGCAAAGTACGGCAGACACAGGAGCCCATCGGCACCCGGCGCCACATCGGCGGCATCATGCGCCATAACCGAATAGGCATCGGGACCACCGTGGCCCTCGGCCTCTACGGCGTCGCGATACAGCTCTTGGCGCAGCCACGATGTGAGTGCGCCCGCCGTATTGGTCCCCGCGCAGATCCCGTAAGTTCCGGGAATGATAAACGTCCCCGGCCACAGGCGGGCATCATCGACCATATGATCAGCTAGGTAGATGAAATACGCCGTGCTCCCCAACTGAACCATCATATCGCCGGGACGGAATACACCCGTCGAAATGGCCTCGGCACCAGAGTCACCCGTTCCCACTAAGACAGGTGTCCCCGCCGCGAGCCCCGTCGCCTCAGCCGCACGCTGCGTAATCACCCCGACAATATCGGTAGCCGACATTACCTCCGCCATCTGGTCAGGCCGGCAGAAACGAGCACATTCCCGAGCATCAACCTTCCAAGTGAAGCGGTCATATAGGGGAAGAAAATCCTCCGCCAAATAACGGTCCACCGTAAAACGCCCCGTCAACTTTGCGCACAGAAACGATGACGCCGTCAGGAACTTCGCGGCACGTTCGTGCACCTCGGGCATATTCTCCTTAAACCACAAGATCTTGGGAGCAATATCTGACGAACAGGGATCGTGCCCGAAAAGCTCGCGTGCGCGATCTGACCCATATTCGGAAAGAAGCTCGTCAATCTGCGGCTTCGACCGCGCATCGACTCCATACAAAATCGCGGGCGCCAGCGCGTTGCACTCGGTATCGACCGGCACGCAGTCGCAACCCAATGCGGAAAGCCCCACGCATCCGATCTGCGCCGCGTTAACCCCCGATTGCGCCACCAGCTCGCGCGACAAGCGGCAAAAATCGCCCCACCAAACTGCCTCCGCATCATGCTGGTACCATCCATCACACGGGTTGTCCGTCTCGTGTCCACAAGAGGCTTGGCAAACGATGTTGCATCGATCATCGATTAAAACGCCTTTAGAGGCGCTTGTCCCAATATCAATACCCAGATAGAGCGCCATAGGTGCCTACTCCCCTCGCGCCGTACGAGCGGCAGCCATAAAACGAGCTACCCGCTCAACATCAACCGGGGCATCCAGCTTTCCGTCGCGCTTTAAGCACGTGCCGACAAACGCACCATCGTAGTGAGCAAATACGTCAGCCACGGTATTTTCGCGACAACCGGTGCCACATACCACAGGCACTTGGCCAACACGCTCGCGGACCTCATCGGCAAGCTCGCCCGAAGCGCCACGACCGGCAGCCGAACCGCCGATGACCATCGCATCCGGTAGGCAATTAAAGAGAAGTGAATCGGCAATGTCCGCAGTCGTGCGGTCGTTGAGATAAACCTCCCCCTCGCTCGTGATGAAGTGAAAAAGCTTGAGGTCGTCCAAGCGCAGCGCCGCCTTGCGACGCATGGTGTGCGCGAAATCTCGGTTAATCAGCCCGAGATCACCGGCCCAGGCACCGCAAAAATTGCAGCGCGTGAACTGTGCATCGACGGCAGCGCACAGCTCGATTGTGGCATCACCATCGTAAATAGCCTCAGCTCCCCAAGGAGTCGACAGATCATGGGATAGAGTCCCGATTACATAGCCCATCGATGCAAGGGTTGAGGGAGAAACGTGCTGCTCGTAGGGCATCGAGAGCTCATTGGTAATCAAAATGCCATCGACACCGCCCTGCTGCAACGCCTCGAGATCGCGCTTGGCGGCTTCCACGACCTGCGACACGCTTCCGCCCGGGTAATACAGTGGATCGCCCGGCAGAGGACGCAAGTGCAGCATTCCGATGACCGGCTTTTCGGTCTTGAACATCGAGGTTAGAAACGACATAACGTGCTCCTTCATAGGGTTATCGCGGGGACGTTACTCCCCCAGCACTTCGACGTACACTTTTCGCTTCTGCGGACCGTCAAACTCCGCAAGATAGATGTTCTGGGCACCTCCACACACGATGTGGCCATCTTGGACGGGAAAGAAGCAACTGTTTCCACAAATCATGCTCTTGATATGCCCACAGGAGTTGTTGCCGGTGGCTCCATAGCTCGGCAGAAAGTGTGCATGCGCATAGGGGGCATCGAGCGGGGCGATGCGATCAAGCGTCTCCATAAGATCCGTCTCCACGCAGGGCAGTCCCTCGTTTACCACGATTCCACAGGTCGTATGCGACAAAATAATCGCTGCCAAGCCATTGGTCACCGAGCTGCGTTCGATGGCAGCGTGCACGTCTTCGGTAATATCGATGAACTGGTCCGGAGCAGTCGATAGATAGCTCAATGTCTCGAGCGTCACCATGTTTACTCACCCCCTTCAAGAAAACGCAGGGCATTACCCCAGTAGAGCCTTTCTCGCGCATCATCGCGCATGGGCACGGTATCGAGCGCCCGCTTGAGTTTGAATGCACGGAAACGCGGCGTATTGCTGGCGAACATCACTTGATGCGATAGCGCGCGCTCATACCACAGCGGCCCCATATCGACCGTGAAAAGACGCTGCATCATCTCCTCGGGCGAATCGATGTAAGTGATAGAGGTGTCCGTGTAGCAGTTGGGATACTTGAGCAGCATCGCCACGGTCTCGCGCACCCAGGGCCAGCCAAAGTGGGTCAAACTAAAGCGCACATTTGGATGCGTTGCGATTGTGTGCTCAAATGCAAGCGGGTTACTGCGCGAGAGCTCTGCGCCAGGCTCCCAAGACATACCGGCATGGAAAACCACCGGCTTGTTATAGCGCTCGCACAGCTCGTAAAGCGGCTCGGCCACAGCATCATCGGGGGCAAAACCCTGCTTTGCAGGATGCAGGCAAAGCCCCTTTGCCCCCAACTCGGTAAAGGCGCGCTCCAGTTCGTCTGCGGCACCGCTCACCTGCGGGTCTACGCTCGCAAATCCCCACAGACGATCG
>CALLRY010000305.1:0-6035 GCA_938014285.1 uncultured Collinsella sp.
GACGACACGATGCAGATCGTGCTGGGTCCGGGCAAGGTGAATAAGGTGCTCGAGGAGTTCTCCAAGCTCACTGGCCTTGCGAAAGGCGTTGCCGATGAGAGCGTGGTTGACGCTGCGGCCACAAACAAGGCCGCGCAGAAGGCCAAGTACGAGTCTAAGCCGGTTCAGGCCTTCCTCAAGAAGATTTCCAATGTCTTCGTCGCCCTGCTTCCCGGCATCATTGCGGCTGGCCTCATCAACGGTATCTGCAACGTCATTAACGTCTCGACGGCAGGCGCGCTTGCAGGCGAGTGGTGGTACCAGGGCATTCGTTCCATGGGCTGGGCCCTGTTCGCCTATCTGCCCATCTTGGTGGGTTATAACGCGGCACGTGAGTTTGGTGGCTCCGCTGCGCTGGGCGGCATCGCCGGCATGATGTGCATCGCCAACAGTGCCATGCCCCTGCTTGCGCCTGGCGCGGCTGATCCTGCCACTGCCATTCTGCTGCCGCTCACCAATACGCAGTACAACCCCGCAGCGGGCGGCATGATCGCGGCTCTCATCGCTGGCGCATTTTTTGCCTGGATGGAGCGTCAGATTCGCAAGGTTATGCCCAACGCACTCGACACGTTCTTGTCCCCGCTGCTGGTGCTCATCATCGGCGCCTTTGCTCTGATGCTCGTCATCCAGCCGGTTGGTGCATGGCTGACGACTGCCATCTTTAGCGTTTTGACCTTTATCTTCGAGAAGCTGGGCGTCCTGGGCGGCTATATCCTGTCGGCAGGCTTCTTGCCGCTGGTTTCCGTCGGCCTGCATCAGGCGCTCACGCCGATCCACGCTATGCTCAACGATCCCGACGGCGCTACCAAGGGTATCAATTACCTGCTTCCCATCCTTATGATGGCTGGCGGCGGCCAGGTCGGTGCCGGTTTGGCGCTGTACTTTAAGACCAAGAACGCCAAGCTCAAGAAGTACGTCGCAGAGTCCATTCCCGTTGGAATCCTGGGTGTGGGCGAGCCTCTGATGTATGCTGTTACGCTGCCGCTCGTTCGTCCGTTTGTGACGGCCTGCCTGGGTGCCGGATTTGGCGGCGCGCTCGCGGCGCTGCTTCACATCGGCACGGTTTCTCAGGGCGTTTCCGGTCTGTTTGGCCTGCTGATCGTCGTTCCTGGCCAGCAACTCGGCTACGTTGCCGCTATGCTGCTTGCCTATGCCGCCGGCTTTGTCCTGACGTGGTTCTTTGGCGTCGACGAGCAGAAGATCAACGAGTTCTTTGGCGAGTAGTTTGATATCGCGAGCCGTGTTGCTCGGGGTTCGCGGCGCGCAGCAGATTTCTTGATGTTATGGTTGTGCCGGCGGGGCTAGCTGCTCCGCCGGCCTTTTTAAAGGAGCGTTGAAGCGTGAAAACGGGTATTTCGATTTATCTTTCCAGCCCTCTGCAGGATATTGAGCGGACGATTGAGCGCGGTGCCGCGGCGGGTGCGCGCTATGCGTTCACCTCGCTGCATATTCCCGAGGATGGGGGAGCGGCGTATGCAGATAAAGTCCGTCATGTTCTGTCGCTGCTTTCCGCCCGCGGCATTGCGCTCATTGCCGATGTGGGGCCTCGCACGTGCGATTTGCTCGGGCTTGAGCGCATCGAGGATCTGCGCGATTTGGGGTTGGAATACCTTCGTTTGGACTATGGTTTTAGCGCCCAGCGGGTCGCGGAGCTGTCCGGTGTATTTCGCATTGTGGTCAATGCATCGACGGTGAGTTCTGATGAAATCGCATCGTGGCGTGAAGCCGGCGCCGATGTGACTCGTTTTGCCGCCTGCCACAATTTTTACCCCAAGCCTTATACCGGTTTAGCTCTTGAAGATGTTGCTCGGACGAATCTTCGTCTTGCGGCGCTTGGATTCGAAATCATGGCTTTTGTGCCGGGTGATGCTAACGTTCGCGGGCCGGTATTCGAGGGACTGCCGACGGTCGAGGCGCAGCGCGGTCGCGCGTCAAAGGTTGCTCTCAATATGCTTGAGCTTGCACATGGCGCCGATTGCGACATTGTGTTGGTCGGCGACCCCGATCTTTCCGATGCGGGCTGGGCGCAGTTTGCTCAAGTTTCCGCCGGATACGTGGACCTGCAATGCGAGCTTGAGCCCGGTTATGCCTATGTGCGCGGGCAGATTCATCACGACCGGCCCGACTCGAGTGTCCTCATCTTTAGGTCTCAGGAGTCACGTACGAAGCTTAAGCCGGATTCCGTGCCGACGGATGCCGGAGCCGGCCTGCCGCGAAAGGCGGGGTCGATCGCTGTGAGCAATAGCGGATATGGACGCTACGAAGGCGAGCTTGAGATTGCGCGGGTCGATCTTCCCGGTGACGAGCGCATGAACGTTGCGGGCCATATCACGCCCGAGGCAATGGAGCTGCTGCCGTTCATCAAACGCGGATTCGGGGTACGGTTCGGTTAGCGTGTGACCCGTGGGCTACAATTGGCCCATCATACGAAGGCGCCTCGTGTGGCGTGTGCCTGCGTTGGCCGATCTATATTCGGAGGATTCCCATGACCGTACTGTTTGTTGAATATCCCAAGTGCTCGACCTGTAAGAAGGCCAAGGCATGGCTGGACGAACATGGGGTAGAGTATATCGATCGCGATATCGTTTTGGACAATCCCACGGCTGATGAACTTGCGACCTGGATTGCTCGTTCGGGGCTGCCGGTGCGGCGCTTCTTTAATTCGTCGGGCATGAAATATCGAGAGCTGGGCCTGAAGGCGCGTCTGGATGCGGGCATGACGGATCGGGAGTGCTACGAGCTGCTGGCGACCGACGGCATGCTGGTCAAGCGTCCGCTGCTGGTGGGCGACGACTTTGTGATTCCAGGCTTTAGGGAATCGGCTTGGTCCGAGGCGTTGCTGTAGCGGCTGCGGAAAGTGCGACCCGGAATTCGCTTCCAGAATGGGATGCACTTTCCCAAAGTGGCCGGTTGCGGAAAGCACGTCCCATTCTGAGCTTCGATTGCGGGACACGGTTTCCGGTTGAGGGCTCGACGGGAAAGTAGGGACCAGTTTGAGCTTGAAATCTGGGACGCACTTTCCGCCGGCGGGCCTGCCCCAGTCAGTCCGCCAGCTGTGCCCATTCGTGCGGATCGTAGACCTTTACGTGTTTGTTGGGCTTGCCGCTCCAGTACTCCTCGTCCATAAAGGGCAGATATGCCTGAACGCCGGGGCAGATAAAGGGAATCCGCTGCTGTTGCAGTCGCTCGCGCTGGCGCTGCTCCAGGTGCGCCTCGGATATGACGGTCGGCATACCGGACAACTCGACGAGGCTTGCCTGGATTCGCTTAAGGTCGGGGAGTCCCGCGTGCCATGACATCCGCATGATCAAAAAGGATGCACGGCGGTATTTTGCCTGCACCACAGTAATGGCGGGGCGCAGTGTGGGATGGATTTTGTCCCGTTCGGGCCAAAGGCCGGCCGTGATCTCAAGGCCCAGGGTCTCCCATAGGTAATCAAGCTCTTCGTCCATGGTGCCTCGATATCTACGTGATCATTGATACTTCGATTGTGTTGCCTGGTGCTATCGTTTTCACGGTAGAATCTGCCAACGGTTGACGGCTACCGCTCGCGGCGTTTTGCCCTTCGTGTACAGCGGTCGGCTTCACAGGTCCTTCACGGGTTGGACTAAATTAGGCCAATTTGACTGAATTTCAAAAAAGTCAAAATTGGGGCTTGCGTCACGGTGAGACTTCCCGTATATTTCTTTCTTGCGCAAAGGCACAGCCGAGCGCAGCGATGCAGTCATTGGGATGTCGTCTAATGGCAGGACAGCGGATTCTGGTTCCGTCAATGGGGGTTCGACTCCCTCCATCCCAGCCATTGCATTTGCTACATATGGCCCGTTCGTCTAGCGGTTTAGGACGCCGCCCTCTCAAGGCGGAGATCACCAGTTCGAATCTGGTACGGGCTACCAAAATTGAACGCCCGGGCCTCGTAAGAGACCCGGGTTTTGTGTATTGACCGTATATACGGCGCCTGCCGTGTTTCGCTCAGATCGAGGAGTAGCCATGGATCTGCCCATCAGCTTGCAAGACATCACGTATGCCGAGAACTATCTGGCGCAGGGCGACCTGGCTACGGCGACGCCGCTGCTGGAGCGTCTGGTGGAGCTCGCCGAGGAGTATATCGACGCTGAGTGCAAGACGGAGGAGAAGCGCCAATACTTTAGCTTCGATAGCAAGTTTGAGCGCTTGGCCTATCGCCGCGTGGAGAAGGATCCGCGCGAGCTCGTGCAGGTCGAGGTGCCGTTTGACCGCCTGTACTCTGATATGGCTTTTGCCTACATTCGCCAGCAGGATTATGTGAGCGCTCGTAATGCCCTGATGCAGGCTGTGCGTTGGGACCCCATGAACTGCAACTATCGCTTGGATTTGGCCGAGCTGTTCCGCGCACTCGAGGACAAGCAGGAATGGGCATCGCTCTCGTTCTCGGTGCTGGAGCGTGCAAGCGATGGCAAGTGCGCCGCCCGCGCTTACGCCAATCTAGGCCAGTACTTCTTGGAGCCCGAGACCGAGAACGTTTCGGCTGCCGTGGGCTGCGCGCGTCTGGCGCTGCGCCTGGCGCCCAACGATGCGCATACGACGCGCCTGCTCAACAAGATCCATACCACCTATCCGGATGCCGCTGATGAGAGCGACGACCACGTGATGGGTGAATTGGCCCTGCAAGGCGTGCCGACCTCGCCTTCGGCCGAGATTGCCATCTGCCTGATTATGTGCGCGACCGATGCTGCAAGCGACGGCGACAAGCAGGAGGCGACGCGCCTGACGGTACGTGCTCGCGACTTGGTGGGCGAGGAGGCCTGCGCGGCGATTATCAAACTGGTGCGCGAGAGCGATGCCGAGCTCAATGCCGAGCGCAAGGCAAAGCGCGCGGGTGCCGACAAGGGAACCGATGGAGCCAAGGAGGCCGGCGATGCCCAGTAAGCGCGAGCGCAAACTCATTTCCAAGAATCGCTCGGCACATCACGAGTACTTTATCGATGAGACGTTTGAGTGCGGTATTGAGCTGAGCGGCACCGAGGTCAAGTCGATTCGCGAGCGCGCCTGTCAGATCACTGACACTTTTGCGCTGATTCGTGGCGGCGAGTGCTGGCTCGTCGGACTGCATATCCACCCTTATAGCCATGGTGGCGTGTGGAATCGCGATCCCGACCGTCGGCGTCGTCTGCTGCTGCACCGCAAGGAGATCGACTTTCTTGACGGCAAACTTCGCAACCGTGGTTATGCGCTGGTTCCGTTGGAGCTCTACTTTAATACCGACGGCCGCGTAAAGCTGCTGCTGGGTCTGGGTCGCGGCAAGAAGCTCTACGACAAGCGCGAGGACATGGCCAAGCGTGATGTCCAACGCGAGATCGACCGCGCCCTTAAGGAACGCAACCGCTAGGCACTCTGTATAAGTTGCGGTGGAATACGGACTGTTTTGCCTGTTTGAGGGGCTATTCAGTCCCTATTTCACCGCAACTGCGGGCGTCTTATCTTTCTTACTGTTCTGACACATATGTCTCAAAGGCGGCGTCCGTTATGGGTGCCGCCTTTTTTTGTGGGTACATACATTCATGAGGTTCCAACCCGAGCTAGGGGAGTGATCGTTATGGACAAAACTGCGTTCTTTACCATGCCGAGCGGTCTGTACGTGGTGAGCGCTGCGGCAGACGGGCTGCGTGCCGGCTGCGTCATCAACACTGCGGTGCAGGTGACGTCCATGCCGCCGCGTATTTCGGTTGCCGTGAACAAGGACAATGTCACCTCGGGCGTCATCGCATCGGCCAAAGCGTTCGCGCTGACCGTGATCGATCAGACGGCCGACATGCTCTACATCGGTAACTTTGGGTTCCGCACCAGCAGCGATTATGACAAGTTTGCCAAATACGAGACCCGCGAGACGGCTCTGGGCATGCCCTATGTGCCCGAGCATGCGGCGGCCCTGTTTAGCTGCCGTTTGATCGACACTGTGGATGTGGGCACGCATCTGCTGTTTATTGGCGAGGTCGAGGATGCCGAGCGCCTGAGCG
>CALLRY010000306.1:0-1115 GCA_938014285.1 uncultured Collinsella sp.
CCCGCCGCCGAGGCAAAGCCCGCCCCTGCTCCTGAGCCGCAGCCGGCCACACCCAAGGTCCAAGAGGTCCAGGCGACCGTCATTGAGCCCGAGCCTGCACCTGCACCTCAGCCCGATCCGCAGGTCATCAAGCCCGCACCCGAGACGAGCGCCCGTCGCGATAAGCCCGCCGGCAAGACCAAGGCCATCGAGCGCCATCGCCCCGGCCGCGTGCGCATGGGCCTGGGTCTGATCGGCCTGGGTCTTAAGACGCTCATTACCGGCAAGACGAAATAGTCGTTTGTAGAAGCAGTTTGTAGAAGCGCCCCGCATTTGAGGAAAGCCTCGGATGCGGGGCGCTTTTCCCTGCTACCATGGTGCGAACAACAACGCGAATGACAGGCAGGAATATGAAGCTCACTATAGAATCGATGACCTACGGCGCCGACGGGCTGGCGCACGCCGACAACGGCAAGGCCGTCTTTGTGCAGGGCGCCGTGGCAGGCGACACCGTCGAGGCCGAGGTCGTACAGGACGGCAAGTCGTTCATGCGTGCCCGCACCACCGAGATTCTGGAGCCAAGCCCCGATCGCATTCAGTCTCCCTGCCCCTTCGTGGGCATCTGCGGCGGCTGCTCGTGGGGCAATCTCTCACGCACGGCACAGCTCGCCGCCAAGGAGCAAAACCTGCGCTCCACGCTCGAGCGCATCGGCAAGTTCGCTCCTGAGCTGGCAGATGAGTTGGTACAGCCCATCTGCCACACCAAGGACGACTGGGGCTACCGCAATAAAATCGAGCTCGAACCGACCGTCGTCAACGGTCGCGTGCGCCTTGGCATGCACGGTGTCGATCCTCGCAAGATCGTGACCGTCGATTCGTGCCCGTTGTTCGACAAACGCTTCCCCAAGGCACTCAAATCGGTCGTCGGCGCGCTCAATTATCTGAGCGGCAGCCACGACCTGGGCCTTGAGCGCGTGGGCATTCGCGCCTCGCGTCGCACCAAGGCACTCGAGGTGGCGCTCTGGACGCCTACGGGCTCTTTCCCGCGCTCGCAAGTCTCGCGCGTGTTGGCAGACGCCGCGCACCCCACAAGTGTCGTACGCGTGATGAGCAAGGGCGAAAAGAAGGCCCGCCGT
>CALLRY010000307.1:0-2018 GCA_938014285.1 uncultured Collinsella sp.
CACGTAGCCTAAGCCTACATCGTACAGCGTCTGGAGCTTGCGCTTAATCTGCGGGATATTCCCAAAGAAGGCCAGCGCCTCGGTGACGCTCATGTCGAGCACGTCCGAGATGGTCTTGCCACGGTAGGTGACCTCGAGTGTCTCGCGGTTGTAGCGTTTACCGCCGCAAACTTCGCAGGGAACGTAGATATCGGGAAGGAAGTGCATCTCGATCTTGATCTGCCCGTCGCCCTTGCACGCCTCGCAGCGCCCGCCACTCACATTAAAGGAGAAACGACCCGGCGAGTAGCCGCGCGCCTTCGACTCCGGCGTACTCGCAAACAGCGCGCGAAGATCATCCCACAGGCCGATATAGGTAGCAGGGTTGGAACGCGGCGTGCGGCCAATCGGCGACTGGTCGATATCAATAACCTTATCGATACACTCGATGCCCTCGATTTTTTTATACGGACCCACAGGGCGCGTCGAACGGTGAATAGCATTCGTAAGGGCAGGCGCAATGGTGTCGGTAACCAGGGAGCTCTTGCCCGATCCCGACACGCCGGTAACAACCGTAAGCGTACCAAACTCGATCTTGGCGGTAACGTTTTTGAGGTTGTTGGCTCGAGCACCCGTAATTTTAAGGCAGCCGCGACCGGGCTTGCGCCGTTCATCAGGCACCCGAATCATTCGTTTGCCGGTCAGATAAGCGCCCGTCATCGACTCAGGACACGCCATGATATCAGCAGGCGTTCCCGCCGCGACTACGTGTCCGCCGTTGACACCGGCGCCGGGCCCCATGTCGATCACGTAGTCGGCGGCACGGATTGTATCCTCGTCGTGTTCGACAACGATAACGGTATTGCCGATATCGCGCAGGCGCTCGAGCGTCTTGATCAGGCGCTCGTTGTCACGCTGATGAAGACCGATCGAGGGCTCGTCCAGAATATAGAGCACGCCCATGAGACCCGCGCCGATCTGCGTTGCCAGTCGAATACGCTGTGCCTCGCCACCGGAAAGCGTCGCCGAGGCGCGATCGAGTGTCAGATAGTCGAGTCCAACATCGACCAGAAAACGCAGACGTTCCAGAATTTCCTTGACGATACGGCCGCCGATAAACTGTTGGCGCTCGGTGAGTTCCAAGCCCTCAAAAAACTCGAGCGATTCACGGCACGACAGGCAACAAACCTCGTAAATGGACTTACCGCCCACGGTGACGGCGAGCATCTCGGAGCGCAAACGAGCGCCGTGGCAGGTCGAGCACGGCTCCTCGCGAATGTACTTCTCCAGGCGCGCCTTGGTGTTCTCGTTCGTCGTCTCGGTATAGCGTTCGTACAGGATGTTGCGAACGCCCGAAAACTTGGTATCCCACTGGCTGCGACGTCCGTCGAGCTTTTGGTAGTCGACCGAGATCTTCGTATCGCCCAGGCCATCCAAGAATGCACGACGCACGCGAGGGGGCAAGTCCTCCCACGGCGTATCAGCGCTCACCTTAAAGTGTTTGCAGACCGCAGCAAAAATCTGCGGATAGTAGTTCGAATTGCCAAACAGGCTACCAAAGACTCCATCGGCAATGGACTTCGAGGGATCCTCAATCAGCGCCTCGGCATCAACGGTTTTCTTAAAGCCCAGGCCGTCGCACTCAGGACATGCGCCATAGGGAGCGTTGAACGAAAAATCACGCGGCTGAAGATCGTCAATGGAGTGACCATGCTCCGGGCACGCCAAGGCCAACGAATACTCCAGCAGCTCGCCCTCGGTCCCCTCGGGAGCATCACGATCGGGCAGCATGTACACGTTTACATTGCCGTGAGCCAGCGCGGTCGCTTGCTCAACAGACTCGGCGATACGGCCCAGAGAGTTCTCACGGATCACGATGCGATCGACTACGACCTCGATATCGTGCTTGAACTTCTTGTCCAGATCGATCGGATCGTCGAGCGAGCGCACTTCACCGTCGACACGCACGCGGCTAAAGCCCTCGGCGCGAAGGTCCTCAAACAGTTTGGTGTACTCGCCTTTTCGCCCGCGCACCACCG
>CALLRY010000308.1:0-13429 GCA_938014285.1 uncultured Collinsella sp.
AGGTTGACGATGCGCTGGTAGACGCCCGTGGGGTCGTCGGAGGGAACGAACGGCTGATCAACCGGGAACGGGAAACCCTCGTCGGTGTAGGCAAGGTTGCCATAGCCGTCCACCTGCCACAGGTGCGGAACCTCCACGTGATCCCACTCGGGCTTGTACGTGGAGAGTTCCTCGTTGGAGACGGCAGCGGGGCCCTCAAAGAGGCGGAACTGCCACGAGCCGGACAGCTGGACAAACCCGCGCGACAGCTCGCGGCTGTACGTTGCAGCGAGATCGGCGGTCTCGTAACCCATAAAGTACGCATGGGGTGCCAGGCGGTTCCTGTGGGTGAGCGCTTGGTTTTCCCAATCGTTAATGGCGTCCATGGTGATGCTCCTTCATCATCGTAGTGATTCTTGTGCAACCGGTTGTCCTTATCTTCGGGCGATGCAAAAACTGTGCAACCGGTTGTCCGCTGAACGGTCGATTTGGCCGGGTTAACGGTGCAACCGGTTGTACAATCGCAACACTTATGTCACCCTGAGTATCGAAACTCAGCACAAGACATCGTTCTTAAGCTCGTAGGCAACCTCCACGCCCGCTGATATCTCACCCACACGAGACGTATTCGATTTCGGCTTGGTTGCAAAACGACACCGGTCACCGGATATCATGAACGCTGTTCAGGCGCACTATAGTAAGCTGTATCCGCACTAGCCCGTATCAGTGACAACATCGACCGCATTTTCCAGGAGACGCCATGACACAACCAGTTCGCACCGCACCTACGCTTGCCGAGGTTGCCGCAGCTGCCGGCGTGTCGCGCTCCACGGCATCGCGCGCCCTCAACGATTCGCCCCGCATTAGCGAGGAAACCAAAAAGCGCGTCCGCGCGGCGGCCAAGGAAGTCAATTTTGTCCCCAACGCTCGTGGCCGAGCGCTCGCTGTCGGGCGCACGGAAATCATCGCCGTGCTCGTGACCGAGCCTCTGAGTGAACTCTTCAGCGACCCCACCTATAGCGAGTTTTTGAGCGGCATTACCGAGGAACTGTCGGAGTCGTCCTATCTGCCCGTTATCTTGCAGGCGTCTTCTACGCATGAGCGCAACCGCGCACGCGAGCACTTTGAGCGCCGCTCGTTCGACGCCGTGATCGACGTCTCTCCCTACAAAGGCAGCGAGCTGCTCGAGGTGCTGCGCGAGCTGGGCGTACCCACCGTGTTGTGCGGCCAGCTCGAGGGCCACCCCTATCGCGATGTGTTCTCGACGGTCTACTCTGACGACGAAGAGGGCGGACATTTTGCGGCACTCGCCATGAAGGATCGCGGGCGCAAAGATATCGTCGCCGTGTTGGGACCGCAAGACAACCCCGCTGTTGTCGACCGCCTGCGCGGCTACCGCGCCGTCTTGGGCGAAGACCTCCCAGACGCAAACGTTATCTATACCGGCTGGAACAGCGGAGACGGCTATCAGGCCATGCACCAGATCCTCGCGCGCGAGATTGCTTTCGATGGCGTGCTCTGCGGATCGGACCGTATCGCGGCTGGCGTCATCACCGCACTCAACGAGGCAGGCCTATCCGTTCCTGCGGACGTTTCTGTCGTCGGCTTCGACGATCACGAGATTGCGGCGCGCTGCGTCCCCGCGCTCACGACCGTCCGCCAGCCCCTGCGCGAAGAAGGACACATGGCCGCCAACATTGCGCTCGACATGATCAAGGGTGCCGAGCCCACCACCACCGTCATGCACATGCAGCTCGTTCAGAGAGACTCGCTATAAGAAACTGGGGCAGGCTTTCCGCCAAACAGTTGTTGCGGAAAGCCTGTCCCGTTTGAGCGCTCATTCTGGGGCACAGTTTCCGTTAGACAGCTCAACCGGAAACTGTGCCCCATTATTTTGCCGAATACTGGGTCGCGCTTTCCCAGAGGACCCCCTTTGGGAAAGCGCGACCCCTTCTGGACGCAGATTCCGGGTTGTAGTTTCCCGGCGCACGACGGCAAGCCTCCAAACCATGACGTCACGACATAAAAAAACGAGGGAAGGCACGTGTCCTTCCCTCGTTACAGGCAATATGTAGCTGCTTCCCTACATCAGGCGCAGACTGACGTCCTTGAGCTGGGCGCCAGAAACGGCACTCGGGGCGCCCGACATGAGGTCGGAGCCGCTGGCCGTCTTGGGGAACGCCATGACGTCACGGATGGAGTCGGAGCCGGTGAGCAACATGCACACGCGGTCCAGACCCAGAGCGAAACCGCCCATCGGGGGCGCACCAAACTTGAGCGCCTCCATGAGGAAGCCAAACTGAGACTCGGCGCGCTCCTCGGTAAAGCCCAGGAGCTTGAGCATGGACATCTGCATCTCGGCGTTGTGGATACGCATACCGCCGCCGCCGGCCTCAAAGCCGTCCATGACAAAGTCGTAGGTGCAAGAACCGGCTGCCAACGGGTCGGCCTCGATCTTGGCGATGTCGGTCTCGGTCGGCAGGGTAAAGGGCTGGTGCTCGGCAGCATAGGCCTTGCGATCCTCGTCCCAGTGGAACAGCGGGAAGTTGACGACCCACAGGAAGTCGTGGCCCTCGCGCTTGATCTCGAGCGCATTGGCCATGTGCGAACGCATGCCGCCCAGGATCTCGTCGGAGAGCAAGCGCGGGCCGGCGGCGAACATCACAAGGTCGCCGGGCTCGACATCCATGCGCTCGCGCAGAGCCGCCATCTCCTCGTCCGAGAAGAACTTGACGATGGGGCTGTTGATAGAGCCGTCCTCGCGGAAAGCAATCCAGGCCAGGCCCTTGGCGCCAAACGTGGAGGCCACGCCGGCAAGCTTATCGATCTTGGCACGTGCCCAGGCACCGGCGCCCTTGGCGTTGATGGCCTTGACGACAGAGCCCTCCTCGTTTGCGGCAGTCGCAAAGACCTTGAACTTGGAGTTGGCGAAGATGTCGGTCAGGTCGACCAGGTGCATGCCATAGCGGGTATCGGGCTTGTCGGAGCCATAGGTGTCCATGGCCTCCCAGTAGTCCATACGACGCAGCGGCGTAGGCATCTCGACGCCCATGCGGCCGAAGGCGTCGGCCAGGACCTCCTCGAGCGCGCTCATGACGTCATTCTGGTCCACGAAGGACATCTCGATATCGACCTGGGTGAACTCGGGCTGACGGTCGGCACGCAGGTCCTCGTCGCGGAAGCACTTGGCAACCTGGTAGTAGCGCTCGACGCCACCGACCATGAGCAGCTGCTTCAGGAGCTGCGGGGACTGCGGCAGGGCGTAGAAGTTGCCCGGCTGAATACGGCTGGGGACGATGAAGTCACGGGCGCCCTCGGGCGTGGACTTAAACAGGGAGGGCGTCTCGACCTCCATGAACTCACGGTTGTGCAGCGCCTCGCGAATGGCAAAGGTGAAGTCGGAGCGCAGCTTGAGGTTGGCCATCATCTCGGGACGGCGGAGATCCAGATAGCGATAGCGCAGACGGGTGTCCTCGCTGGTCTCGATGCCGTCCTCGATCTGGAACGGCGGGGTGACGGACGTGTTGAGCACCTCGGCGTGGTCGGTCAGGACCTCGATCTCGCCGGTCGCGAGCTTGGTGTTGGTGGTCTCCTCGCCACGGGAGCGCACGACGCCGTGGATCTTGATGGGCCACTCGGGACGCATGGTCTCGGCGATCTTAAAGGCGTCGCCGTCGGAGTGCTCGGGGTCGAAGGTGAGCTGCGTGATGCCCTCGCGGTCGCGAAGGTCGCAGAAAATAAGGCCGCCGTGGTCACGGCGACGGCTCACCCAACCGGTGAGGGTGACCTCTTCGCCCACGTTCTCGCGGCGAAGCTCGCCGCAGGTACGGGTGTGCATGGAATGCTCGTCGATGGGACGGGTCTGGCTCATACCAGTGATCCTCCTTTATGGATCTGTGCCGCCCCGTGTCGTTCCGGGCGGCGTCGTACAGATTTGCCCAGCCTGCGTAAACCGCGCAGCCAGACATGGCGTTCTATCTTATCGCACCTGTGTCGATGTGCCGCGGAAAAGTAACTCTTGCCCAAAGACTTGACGGAGACGAAACAATTGACGCACCGCGGCCGTCGCCAAGGCGCGCCACGTGCGACAATGTGCCCCAATACAACTGCACTCGGAAAGGCCCGCCATGACTGCACGCCTCATCGTTATGGATATCGACTCCACACTCATCAACCAGGAGGTCATCGACCTGTTGGGCGAGGAGGCCGGCGTAGGCGAGCAAGTTGCGCAAATCACCGAGCGCGCTATGCGCGGCGAGCTGGACTTTAAGCAAGCGCTCGAGAAGCGCGTGGGGCTGCTCGCCGGCCTGGACGAGAGCGTGTTCGAGCGCACGTTTGAGCGCGTGACGTTTACCCCCGGCGCGCTGGAGCTTGTGCGCTCGGCGCACAGCAAGGGCTGGAGGGTCGGCGTGGTAAGCGGCGGCTTCCACGAGGTCGCTGACAAGATCGTGGCTGCCGCGGGTATCGACTTTTGCCTCGCTAACCGCCTGGAGGTCGTGGACGGCAAGCTCACCGGTAAGTTGGCTGCCGACATTGTGACCAAGGAGTCCAAGCTCATCCAGCTGCTGGACTGGGCAGTTGAGTGCGGTGTCGACATGACCCATACCGTGGCAATCGGCGACGGCGCCAACGACATTCCCATGATCCAGGCCGCGGGCACTGGCATCGCGTTTTGCGCCAAGCCCAAGACGCGCGAGGCAGCCCCGTTTGCCATCGACGAGCGCAACCTGATGCTCGCCATGGACATCATCCTGCGCGACTAGCCGATCTGTCTAACAATTGAATCAGTCTGTCCTATAGTTTCCGAACAATTTTGTCTTAGTGTTCGGAAAAACACCCTTTGAGTGCTAGACTTTGCGCCGTCGAAGGGAACATATATGGATAAGCGAGATCTAGAGCAGCTACTGAGCGATGTTGCCGGCGGATCAGTCACCCCTGCCGACGCCCTCACACGCATCCAGACGGCTCCGACCGCCGATTTAGGCTTTGCGCAGCTCGATCTTTCGCGCGGAGTGCGCCAGGGAGCCGGCGAGGTTGTCTACGGTGCCGGTAAAACCGCCGAGCAAATTGCCGCCATTATCGAAGCGCTGCGCGATGCCGGCCAGGAGCGCATCCTGGTCACGCGCCTGGATGCCGAAAAGGCAGCCCGCACCTCGGAGCTCCTCGGCAACGGCATCGACCTGGGATATGTCCCGGACGCGCAGCTCGCCCTCGTGGGCGGCAAGCCCTCCCCTACCGGCAACGGACGCATCGTCGTCGCCTGCGCCGGCACGAGCGACCTGCCCGTCGCCGAGGAAGCCGCGTTGACGGCCGAGTTCTATGGCAACGAGGTCGACCGCCTCTACGACGTAGGCGTCGCCGGCCTGCACCGCCTACTCGCGCATGCCGAGGAACTTGCCCAGGCACAGGTGGTCATCGCCATCGCCGGCATGGAGGGCGCGTTGGCGAGCGTTATCGGCGGCCTGGTGAGCTGTCCGGTCATCGCCGTTCCCACCAGCGTGGGCTACGGCGCAAGTTTTGGTGGCGTAGCCGCACTGCTCGCCATGCTCAACTCCTGTGCCAGCGGCGTATCGGTCGTCAATATCGACAACGGCTTTGGCGCCGCTTACCAGGCAAGTCTTATCAATCATCTGAGCGCCGGCACACCCCGCGCCCGCTAAGGAGCATTCCATGTCCAATCATCAGCACACGCTTATCATCGACGGCACCTCGGGCATCAGCGGCGATATGACCGTCGCGGCCCTGCTCGACCTGGGCGCCAGCGAGGAGCACCTGCGCGAACAGCTCGCCACACTGCCGGTCGACGGCTTTACGATCGCCGTCACGCGCGTAAACAAGCATGGCATCGACGCCTGCGATTTCGACGTTCAGCTGGCAGAAGAGCTCGAGAACCACGACCACGACATGGCATGGCTCTACGGCAACGAAGCAGCTGCCGAGCACACGCACGAGCACGAGCACCACCATCATGACCATGACGAGCATGAGCACTGCCATGAGCATGATCATGAGACCCACGGCCATGGCCACGAGGGTCACCATCACGCCCACCACCATCGCCACCGTTCTTTGGCGGACGTCACCGCCATCATCGACGGCTCGCAGTTAAGCGATGGCGCCAAGCGTCGTGCGCTCGCCATTTTTACCGCACTCGCCGCCGCCGAGGCCAAGGCCCACGGCAAAACGCCCGACACCGTCCTGTTTCACGAGGTAGGCGCCGTCGACTCCATCGTCGACGTCTGCTCTGTCGCTATCTGCCTCGATGACCTGGGTATTGAGGACATCGTGGTCGAGTCGCTTTCCGAGGGCCACGGCACCATCCGCTGCGCCCACGGCCTTATGCCCATCCCGGTGCCCGCCGTCATCAACCTATGCCAAGCAGGCAATATCGCTCTCACGCCCGCACCGGTCGCCGGCGAGCTCGTGACGCCCACGGGCGCCGCCATCGTCGCCGCACTGCGCACGTCCGAGCACCTGCCGGCCCGCTACCACATCAAAGCCGTCGGCTACGGCGCCGGCAAACGCCCCTACGAGGGTTGCTCCGGCACGCTCCGTTGTCTCCTCGTTGACGAGGACGCATAGCCATGGATGCCCGCAAGGCCAAAAGCCGCGCCGCGATCGTCGCGGCGTTCTCCGAGCTGCTACGCGAAGAGGACTACGGCAAGATCACCGTCGGCGACATCATCGCGCGCGCCCACGTAGGCCGCGCGACATTCTACGGCCTCTTTAAGAGCAAAGACGACCTACTGTCCGAGCTCGTGAGCGACATCTGCACCCACGCCCTCGACGACGATGGTACGCCGCTCGACGACCCACTCGTGCAAGTCGAGCATATCCTCAACAACCTCTGGGATCGTCGTCAGGGCGTACGCGCCCTCGTAGCCGGCGCTGGCTCACGCGTCTTCGCCGACTGCTTACGCAAGACCATCATGTCGCGCGCAGCCGAAACCATCCCTACCGACCCAAACGGCCCCGCCGCCACCATGGACCGCAGCTTTCTCCTCCACCACATAGCCTCAAGCTTCGTAGGAATGGTCCAATGGTGGGCCTGGCACAACTTTCAAGCAGATAAGGCCGAAGTAGCCAAAGACTACCTCTCAGCCACAAAGCCCCTCTTCAACTAAGTAAGAAGCTCATCCCAAAGCATCGTCCCAACCCAAGCCGCCACGCATCCCAAAGTGTCGACAGCAGCCCAACGCCCCTACCAGCAACAAGCCCCTCCCATCCAAATTCAGATATATATGTTGGGTTGCTTGTACGAACGCAACAAAGATCCCGCAGCTGTCCGCATGGGGTAACTTCCCAGCGCATTCCGCAGGACGCAAAAAGGCTCGCCGCACGAAGTGCGCAGCGAGCCTTTTTGCATGTCCGAGGACGCGCTGGGAAGTTACCCCATGCGGCCAGCGGACAACTATGTAGCCTCAGACTAGAACATGCCCAAGAAACCATGCACAAACAGCGCGGCCAGAGCGGCACCGACAAACGGAGCGATGCCAGGAACAAGCAGGCCGTACTTCCAGTTGTTGTCAGCCTTGTTCTTGATCGGCAGCACCTGATAGGCCATGCGAGGACCAAGGTCACGAGCCTGGTTCATGGCGAAGCCGGTGATGCCGCCCATGCCCATGCCAACAGCCCAAACGATCAGACCGACGCAGATGGCGAGCATCAGGACGTTCTCGCCGGCACGGCTAGCGGTAGCCAGGATGGCGCTGATGAACACAAAGGTGCAGATAGCCTCGCAGAAGAAGTTGCGGGCATAGTTGGTGCCCTCGGTGGTGGGGTTGGTCGAGAAGATGTTGCGCTGGGCAATAGGGTCGACGACGCCGTCGGAAGCCTTGAACTCATCAGCATACATCAACCACGCGATCACGGCGCCCACAAAGCCGCCGAGCATATCGGCAATCATGAAGGGGATGCAGCTGCTCCACGGCACCAGGCCCACGATGCACTGGGCAAGCACCATGGCGGGGTTCATGCACACGGCGCCGCCAAAGATAAACAAGGCGACCGAGATGCCAAAAGACCAGGTGGTGATGGCAAACATGTGGCCGGAGCCCTGATACTTGGTGCCCTTAAGCACGGTATCGCAGTGCACGCCCACGCCAAAGATGATCATGAGGGCCGTTGCGCCGAATTCGCAGAGGAGTTTGGTAAGCATAAAACCTTATCTTTCTTGTCGGTTATAAACGATTCGTTTAGGCCGCGTACTAGTGCTGTGCGACGACAACGCCCAGGCCATCGGGAATGACGGCCACCTTGGCATCGGCACCCTTCATCTCAAAGGCGAGCTTGAGCGCCTCATCGAGGGTGTTAACCGGCGTCATGTGCATATCCTTGATCATCTGGTGATCGCACAGGTCGGTAACCATGATCACAGGGTGATGCGCCAGGATGCGGGCAAAGATCTGGCTCGTCCACTGGTCGGGCAGGGTCTCGTCCTTAGGACGGTCGATGCAGGCGCGCTCAAACTCTGCCGGATCATTGTCGGCGATGTTGTAATAGAAGCCCTCGCCACCGTGACCGTCGGCACAACCGGCGACATCGATGATCACGCCGCCCTCGGGAAGCGTAGCCTCGGCAGAGCACATGCCCTTCACGGCCTGATAGATGTTCTGGTCGAGCGGGTAGCCGCCGTTGGTGGTAATGGCAATCTCGCACTCGACGGGCTCAACGCCGGCAAGGCTCTTCACGAACTCGCAGCCAGCCTCGTGCGCCTTGTGGATGTCGCCGGCAAAGGAGCCGATGACCTCGTGCTTGCCGTTGAGCACCACGTTGAGCACAAAGGCAAGGTGAGCCATCTCGGCAGCGGCAAACATGTCCTCGCTCACGTGGTTGTGGCACAGGTTGCCGGCACGCGAATGGGAATCGTTCACAAACTGACCGTTGTGGTTGTACATGATGGTCTTGTAGCTGGCGATACCAGGCAGGACGGACTTGCGGCTACCAGAGAAACCGGCAAAGAAGTGCGGCTCAATAAAGCCCTCGGCAAGCAGCAGATCGCAATCGGCAGCAATCTTGTTGATGATGCACTCGCCGCCAGAAGGCAGGGTGCCGATCTTTTTCATCATGCTGTCATCGGTCGCGACGTGCATAACGATTTCCTCGTTGGCAACGATCTCCTCGCCGTACTTGTTGACGAGCTCCACGTGCGTCGACGGACGATGCATACCCGTAGCAACCAGAATACGCACGCGAGCCTCGGGCGCAGCAGAATGGATGTGATGCAGCAGAATAGGCATCGTCACACGCGAGGGAACGGGACGCGTATGATCGGAGCTAATAATGACAATATCCTTCTTGCCAGCACAAAGCTCCTCGAGCGACGACGAGCCATAAGGGTTGGCAAGCGACTCCTCTACCAGCTCTTCCTGCGATTTTGTAGTCTTAAACTCGTTTTGATGACCTTCCATCACACCCGCGAAGTTCTTATCCTCGAGCTCCAGATGCAACGTCTTGTGGTCAAACGGCAGTTCACATTCAAACAATGACGAGCGTCCTCTTCCTTTTCAACTGACACACTAGATAAACCGTTGGAAGGATACGCCGCTCACCGAAAAACACCACCGTCCACCGACTCATTAACACAACGTTCATATTTGACCCACAACAAAACGGCCGCGACCCCAAACGGGACCGCAGCCGCTACAGTCGTAAGGCGAGAAGCGCCAAATGCGCCACCGGGATAGACCCCATCCAAAACGCGCGAAGCGCGCCAGCTTTTCCCAGCCAGTAATCCGCCGAAGACCGAACATCGCAGGGCCCGCCATTAGTTTACTTTTAGGCACATTCCGCAGGACGCAAGAAGCCCTCGCCGCACGAAGTGCGCAGCGAGGGCTTCTTGCATGTCCGAGGACGTGCCTAAAAGTAAACTAATGGCGGGCCCGGACGACTACAGGGCTATCGATTACCCCGTGTTCTGCAATCCTGCCGAGACGCCGGTCACAGTCGAAAGAATCAGGCTCATGTACTCGGCCTTCTTCTCCTCGGCCATCTCGTCCTGATTCATGCGCACCTCGCGAAGGGCGCGGACCTGGGCGATGGACAGAGCGTCGACGTAGGGGTTACGCACGCGAACGGCGCAGCCGAGCACGCGACGACGCTGCAGCGGCCACTCATCACCGACGATGGCAAGGACCCACTTACGGGTGAGCTGCATCTCGGTAAAGACCTTCTTGGACAGATCATCGCGGTCGCCCAGATGCAGATACATCTTGGCGATGCGCTGATCGGTCTTAGCAATCGACATCTCGATGTTGTCGATAAAGGTGCGGAAGAACGGCCACTCCTGGTAGGCAGCCTTGAGCTGGTCAAGATCGCCAAGCTGCTCGCAGGCGGTGCCCAGACCGTACCAAGCGGCCAGGTTAATGCGCGCCTGGCTCCAGCTGAAGATCCACGGGATGGTACGCAGGTCATCGAGCGACTTGGCGCCCAGACCGCGCTTGGCGGGACGCGAGCCGATCGGCAGCAGACCGACCTCGGTCAGCGGCGTCACGGTCGAGAACCACGGTGTAAAGTCCTCGGTGTTCAGCAGGTCCAGATAGCGTTCGTGGCTTGCAGTGTTGAGCTTCTCGGCCATATCCCAGAACTTCTGCGTGGTCTCGGTGTTGGTCTTCTCGACACTCGGGGCCGACTGCAAAAGCGTTGCGGCGGCAACGGACTCAACATGGCGCTGAGCCAGCGTGCGGTTGCCGTAACGGGCAAAGATGACTTCGCCCTGCTCGGTAAGCTTAAAGAAGCAGTTGACCGAACCCTTGGGCTGCGCCAGCACGGCCTTGTTGGCCGGGCCGCCGCCACGGCCCACGGCACCGCCGCGACCGTGCATGAGCACCAGGTCGATATCGTTCTTCTCTGCCCACTTGGCGATGCGCTCCTGCGCGGAGTGCAGCGCGAGCATGGCCGTGGTAGGACCGGCATCCTTGGAAGAGTCGGAATAGCCCAGCATGACCTCCATGCGGCGGTTGGTCTGGGCAAGGCGCTTTTGCACCACGGGCAGCGTGAGCATCTGATCGAGCACGTCGACGCAGCCCTCGAGGTCCTCGAGCTGCTCGAACAACGGGATCACGTCGAGCTCGGGGACATCCTCCTCGTGTGCAAAGGACAGGTGCGCCAGCTCAAAGACGTCGGCCACATGCTGAGCGCTCTTGGTAAACGAGATGATGTAGCGGTGCGCCATCTTCTTGCCGTAGCGCTTTTGGATGGAGCCGATAGCGCGGAAGGTATCGATGACCTCGCGCGTCATGGGCTGCAGGTCGCCATGGATACCGTTCTCGTGGATATCCTTAAGGGCGCGGGCATGCACCACGGAGTGCTGACGGAACTCCATCTCGACCATATGGAAGCCGAAGGACTCGATCTGCCAGATGATGGTTTGGACCGGGCCGTAGGCAGCACGGACGGCACCGCAGGCGGCCAGCGAACGCTGGACGACGCGCAGGTCATCCAGGAACTCGTCGGCGCTGTGGTACATGGTGTCGGTGATACGACGGACGGTGGCGTTCAGGCGGTCGGCCATGACGAGCATGACGGCGCGATGCGGCTCGTGCTCGGAGATCAGCTCGGCGCGGGCCGTGTAACGAGGGCTCATCTCGACCTGATGGTTCCACAGGTTAATGAGCTCGGCCGACGGCTTGCTGTAGGTAGCCTCGAGCGTGAGGTTGCGGCCGATGTGGCGGCACTTGTCCTCGAGCTTGAGCACCATGTGCGTAAAGTACTTGGCGGCGACCTCACGGCTCACCTTGGCGGTGACGTTGGGGTTACCGTCGCGGTCGGAACCGATCCAGCTGCCGGGATGGAAGAACGCCGGGCACAGCGGCGGCACAGTACCGGCCTTGTCGCCCAGCACCCAATCGTCAAAACGACGATAGATAACGGGGATAACGTCGAACAGCGTGTTATCGAAGATGTCGATGATGGTATCGGCTTCCTCGACCGGCGTGGGCTTCTTGAGCGCGATGGGACTCGTACGCACCAGGGCGTCGATCTCCTGCAGCATATGGCGCTCGTTCTCCACCAGGTCGGAGCCGCCCAGACGCGGACGCTCCTCCAGCAGGTTGGAGATACGGCGGATCTTGCCCTCGACGGCCTTACGACGGGCCTCGGTGGGATGTGCGGTAAAGACAGGGTGGAACTCGAGCTTGTCGAGCAGCTCGTTGGCACCCTCGACACCCAGCTCATTCACCAGCTGGTGATAGGCAACGGTAAGCTCGTTGGCAGGATCGACCTCGGTATCGGTCGACGCACCGGCCTCGCGCTCGCGCAGCTGCGCCACACGGTAGTTCTCCTCCGACAGGTTTGCCAGATGGAAAAAGCTCGTAAAGGCGCGAACGATGACCTGCTGCTTATCGAGCGGCAGGCTGTCGATCAAATCGACGACCTCACGAAATGCCACGGCAGTGGGCTCGTCGGCGGTGGGCACGCCCTGCTCGTCGACGGCTTCGTCGGCAGCGCAGGTACCGGGGTTGCCGGCATTGACCACAATCTCGGCTGTCAAAATCTTGTCGAACAGGTCCGCGATCTCGGGATCATACTCGCTAAGCACACGGCGCTCCAGGCGCAAGAACAGCGCCAGATTGTCGCGCAGCTCCTCGGGGATCTCGATCTCGGCGAGACGCTCCCTGGACTCGGCATTCGAGCCGATTCGGTTAACGAGGCGGTTGACCACGGCAGCGACGCGCGCCGCGGCTTCGGGTACAGACTGGTTGCTTAGGTTCTCAGCCACGTTTCCTCCCATTCCTCCTTCTATGCACGTAACATGCGGTATTCATTATAGGCGCTTGAGAAATACTTTCGACACTGATTGCGCTTTACCACACAAAAGTATTTTCTGCATTGCAAAGGTTTTTGCCCTAAATGGTCGTATTTCTCGGTGGGCGGCATACGTAAACGGGGGCATTCCGCATAAAAGCGAAACACCCCCGTAACAATCGCTCTCCATGAGCAGGGCACGTTAGCAGGCCCGAAGCTCAAAAAGATGCGCTACAGGCGCTCGCGAACCGCCTCGACGACGTTGTCCAGATCGGCGAGCACCTCGTCATGGCTCTGCATGTCGCGCACTTTGACCTTGCCGGCGGCAAGCTCGTCGCCACCCAGGACCAAGATGAGCTTGGCGCCTACCTTATCGGCTTGCTTAAACTGGGCCTTGAGCGAACGACCCTGATAGTCGGCCTCGGTCACGATACCTGCGGCGCGAAGCTCCTGCGTAATGGCAAAGACGTTCTGACGCAGCTCCTTGCCGGCGTTGGCGACATAGACGCACGGGGCCTCACCGGCACCCAAATCGCTGCCAAAGGCCTGCAGGGCCAGCAGGGCGCGCTCAAAACCGACAGCAAAGCCGACGCCCGCCGTGGGCTTGCCACCCTCGAGCTCGACCAGGCCATCGTAGCGGCCGCCGCCGCCGATGGAGCCGACGCCGGCGCCAGGGGCCTCGACCTCAAAGACAGTACGGGTGTAG
>CALLRY010000309.1:0-3111 GCA_938014285.1 uncultured Collinsella sp.
GTCTTGACGGCCAAGATGTTCGTGACCGCGTCGGACAGCACGCCCGACAGTTTGTTCTGCGCGGCGGACGTCGCGGCCGAAAGCGGCATGATGCGCTTGTACATAAGCCAGACAAACGCGATGTAGACGACCATGATGCCAACCAGGATCACGGTAAACGTCGGCACCACCGGAGCGAGCGCCGCCACCGTGCAGACGACCGAGGTGATGGTGGGGATGAGCGAATACACCGTCACGTCCACCAGCCCCGTATAGCCGCTCATAAAACGGCTCGTCTGGCTCACGAGTGATCCGCCAAAGCGGCTGGTGTGAAATGTCATGGATTGGTTGGAGAGCGTGTCGAAGCATAGACGCGCCAGGTGATAGTTGCCTGCGATCTCGAGCTTGTAGACGGTGTAGTCCTGTAGCTTGGAGAGGATCTGACCCACCAGATTAACGAGTACGAGCGCCAGGATATAGGGGCTGAAGACCTCAAACACCTGGTCACCCGCCACGGGACCGGCTTGAACGCGGTCGACAATGAGGGCCATCACATAGGTATTGGCAAACGTCAGCAAAAAGATGTAGCCCGCCGACGAGAACACCGAGAGAAAGACAATCAGCGGCTGCGTGCGCGTGACACCCCAAAACCGCTGCAGCGTGCGGCGCACGGTGGAGCGGCTGAGCGGGCTGGTGCTTCTCTGAGACATGGGCTTCCTTTCGCGTCTGATAGGGCGAAACGCCATTGTTGCACATTGGAGCACACTCCAGACAAGTGCGATACGAAAAGCGGTGGGGCGCCCGCGTTTGCGCCGGCGCCCCACCGTCTTGTTGCAATTAGCCTTCGTCTTCTTGGTCTGTGAGAAGGTCCGCGGACGTGAGTCCCAAGATCTCATCGGCTTGGTCGACGTCTTCCAGTGCGTCGATGTCCTTGAGCTTGCGCTCCATGACGTTGGTGCGCGTGGTGATGATGCCCTCGACCGTTTTGCCCGCGGTCTCGATCTGCTGCTGGGCGCGGCGCAGCGCCTTTTGATAGCGCGGCAGCTCGGCCTTGACGGCGGAGAGCACGCGCAGCACGTCGTCGGTACGTTTTTGCAACTTAAACGTCTGATAGCTCATCTGCAGACTGTTGAGGATGGCCGCCATGGTGCTGGGACCGGCAACGTTGACGTGATAGTCGCGGCCCAGGGTCTCGATAAGCCCGGGGCGGCTGACGACCTCGGCGTACAGTCCCTCAAACGGAACGAACATAATGCCAAAGTTGGTGGTCGCGGGCACGCTCAGGTACTTCTCGCAAATGTCCTTTGCCTCGCGCTTGACCATGGTGTCGAGCGTCTTGCGCGCAGCCGCCACGGCCTCCGCATCGCCCGACTCCTGCGCGTCGAGCAAGTGCCCGTACGCGTCGCCCGGAAACTTGGAGTCAATCGGCAGCAGCACGGGGTCGCCCTCGTCCACCGGCAGCTTGACGGCAAACTCAACGCGCTCCGAGGCGCCGGGCTTGGTGGCGACGTTTTCCAGATACTGGTCGGGTGTAAGAATGTCCGTCAGGATCGCACCCAGCTGCACCTCGCCCAAAATACCACGCGCCTTCACGTTGCCCAGCACGCGCTTAAGGTCGCCCACGCCGGTGGCGATGGACTGCATGTCGCCCAGGCCCTTGTACACGGCCTCGAGCTGGTCGCTCACCTGCTTAAACGATGCCGACAGGCGATCGTTGAGCGTGCGGGAGAGCTTCTCGTCCACCGTCGCGCGCATCTGATCGAGTTGCACGTTGTTGTCTTTGCGGATAGCACCCAGCTGGGCATCGACCGTCTCGCGCACCTTGTCCAGGCGGTGCTCGATGCCCTCGCGGTTGGCACCGAGCTGTTGGGCCGTCTCGCGGCGCAGATCATCCATCCGGTCACCAGCTTGCGAAAACTCACGTGCGATGGTCAGGTAACGTTGCTGCTCCACGGCCGCATCTGTCGTCTGCTGCTGCGCGATGGCATTGGCCGTGCGGCGAGTTTCGGCCAGCGCGACGTTCAGGGCATCGAGCGCGTTGTTGGCCTGCTCGAGTGCTGCCAGCGTTTCCGCGCTACTGTCGCCACGCTCCCGCAACTCGGCACGCAGGCTCTTGAGCTGGAGGGCGCAAGCCACAGCAACCCCCACCGCCACCAAGGCGGTCACAACAAGCACAATATCAATAGCAGACATAAACTCCGCCCAACAAACCCAATCGAGCACCAATCAAAACCGCGATCAATCTTACCCCGTCACACACACGGATCACTCACTGCCTTGCAGACAAATTTCTCTTAGAGCCGCGGACGCTAAAACGCTAGCTCTCCCAGCCGGCACGAATGGTTGTTACGACATCGCCTAGGCGCTGGCCGAGGGCTGACAGATGTTGGAGCACCTCGTTGGGCGATGCGCCGTTGAGGATGCACGTGAGGGCATACGACGCCAGAAAGATGGCCGCAAGCCCTAACGGGATGAGCACGATCATCGCCAATATGCGCAAGCGCTGGCCCACACGGCGACGACGCGCACGACGCTTGTCGAACGCGAGCTCCTGCGCATATGAATCTTGCTGTACGGAATAGGCCTCTGGCGCCGATTTACACCCGGGCACAGCTGCAGGTACAGCAGCGGGCACGACATTTTGTGCAAAGGGCTGGGCTGCCGCCCCTTGCATTTGCATCTCCATGAGTCGTTGCTGCTGACGCAGCATGCGCTTAGCTTGTTGCTGTGGAGTCTCAAGAAACAGGTCCATGTTGGCCTCCAAAGTCGGAGAATTCGACGCTTACGACCAGCATCCCGCACCGCCATGACCGCGACAACGCAATCGCCGGCAATAGCCACAAAGTTTCTTTTGCTCAAAAGCTGTCGAAAAGCTCAACAACTCCCCTACCAGCACTTTCTCTGAGCTTTTTTCGCCAGCAATCTTTTGGCCTTCCACCCTTACGCCAACTGACCAAAATCTAACCAAAAGCTTGACGGAAATTGTGGAGACCGGGACCCCATACAAAAACGTGCCGCCCCAAAAGGGGCGGCACGCAAACTTCTTATCTGCTTTTCTGTAACGAGCATGCGACGACCCAACGCCGGGGCGCAGGGCGGGGAAACCTTTGCCTCGCGCGACCCTGCGAAGCC
>CALLRY010000310.1:0-3156 GCA_938014285.1 uncultured Collinsella sp.
TGGCCACATCCTTGAGCTCCAGGCCGGCAAAGTTGCTGCGATGCAGGCGGATCACCGGGTGGTGGATCTTGCCCAGCATGCGCTTGACCTGGTTCTTACGACCCTCGCGGATGATGACCTCCACGGCGGTGGTGCCGGGCTTGACGCCCTGCGGAGCCACGGCCTCGGCTTCGCGAGCGGTGATGACGCGGCAGATTGCCGGCTGGCATAGGCCGTCGTCGAGCTCGATGCCACGACGCAGCGGCGTGAGGTCGCGGTCGGACAGTTCGCCGTCCACGAGTGCCTGGTAGGTCTTGTAGACGTGTTTGCTCGGGTGCAGCAGGTCCTGCGACAGGTCGCCGTCGGTGGTAAAGAGCAAAAGGCCCGTGGTGTCGCGGTCCAGGCGGCCCACCGGGAACAGGCCCGGAAATCGGTCGCGGGGAACCAGGTCCGCCACACAGGGACGCTCCTGCGGGTCGCTCATGGTGGTGAGATAGCCGGTCGGCTTGTAGAGCATCAGGTACACGGCGCCCTGGTCGAGCTTAACGGGCATGCCGTCGACCTCGATATGATCGCGGTCGACATCGACCTTGGTGCCCAACTCGGTCGCGACCTCGCCGTTAACCGTCACTCGGCCGGCGGTCATCAGGTCCTCCGACCCGCGGCGGCTCGCCACGCCTGCGCGCGCCAAAAAGCGCTGCAGGCGCATGGTGTGCGGATAGACGGGCTGGGCGTCGGACTTGTGCACATCCGCGTTGGGCGCCGCAGCGCCGGTGCGCATCTCCCCTGTCTCGTTAGTCTTCGTCATGCGTATCCTCCGCAGTGTCGTCGGTGGACAGCGTTTCCTCGCCGCCGACTGCCTCAACATCTTCAACATCGGTATCGAGCAGTTCGCGCTCTTCGTCCAGGTCCTCGACCTGCTCCTCGAGCGTTGACTGAATACTGCGGCCGCTCAGGCGCTCGCGGATAAACTGGCGCGACTGCTCGTCGGGGGCAAACTGCTCCAGATCGGGAAGGTCGCGGGTGGAGCGCAGACCGAACTTCTCCAAAAAGGCGTTGGTCGTGCCGTAAATGATGGCCTGACCGCGCTGGGGGTCGCGCCCGAGCTCGCGCACCAGGCCCTTGTCAACGAGCGACGCAATGACACCGTCGGAGTTGACGCCGCGGATGCCCTTGACCACCTCGCGCGTCACGGGCTGGTGATAGGCGATCACGGCCAGGGTCTCGAGTGCCGCCTGCGACAGTTTTTGCGTGTCCCAGCTCAACACATAGGCCTCGACCACGTCGTGATATGCGGGATGCGTAAACAGGCGCCAGCCGCCGGCGACCTCGCGCAGCTGAAAGCCGCGGTTGGCCTCCTCGTACTCAACTTTGAGCTCGGCGAGCAGCGATGCGCATTCGCCGGGGGCGATATCCAGCGCACCAGCCAGCGCGGGCGCGCTCACCGGATCGCTCGACACCAGCAGGAGCGCCTCCAAGGCGCCTTTGAGACTATTTGTCTCCAGCGGGGAAAGGGTTGACATGGTTGCCGCTCCTATTCGGTGAGCTCGGGGCCCTCGCCGGGTACGTAGGCCTCGGCGCCCTCGACGCGGTTGATGCGGATGGTTCCAAAGATTTCGTCCTGGCTCAGGGTGAGCGAGCCACGCTTGGTGAGCTCCAGCATGGCCAGGAAAGTGACGACGAGCTGCTCGGTGGTGGCGTCGCCGTCCAACAGCTCGCGGAAGGTGCAGGTTTGGTGCGCCGTGGTAAAGCGGTCGACCGAGGCCACCGTCAGGTCGAGCGGCACGCGATGCGGTGCCACGTGCTCGGCCTCCAACAGGAAGGTCTGGCGCTTGCCGTCCAGGTCGGCACAGATGACGGCCAGGCCGCGCAGGGTGATGCCGGCCAGGTAGTCGGGCATGAGGCCCAAAAACTCCGGGTCGGGGCCGGCCACACGCGGATGCATGCGGCTCTCGGCCTGCATGCGCGCGCCAAGGGCTGCCGCCGCGCTCTTAAACTGCTTGTAGGCGATCAGGCGCTGGATCAGGACCTCGCGCAGGGCATCGCCGTCGAGCGCGCTGAGTTCCTCGAGGTCATCGTCGAGCTCGTCATCATCATCGGCTTTGCGCGGGGCCTCCTGAGGCACCAGCGAGGCGGCCTTGATGTCCAAAAGCGTAGCCGCGACCAGCAAAAAGTCGCTTGCCACATCCAGGTCCAGCGCCTCGATGCGCTCGGCTTCGGCCAGGTATTGCTCGGCCACCTCGCTAATGGAGATGGCGCCGATATCTACTTTTTGACGGGTTACCAGCTGCAGCAGCAGGTCGAACGGTCCGCTGTAGACCTGCGTCGACACGCGATACGACATCTTCGACCTCCTTTGACGGCGCCTTCGCGGCGCGGTTTGGGTGCATGTTGCGACCGTTTTGCGCGGTCGACCTGTAAGTTTACCTTAGATGCCGGCGATTGCGAAGTTGAGCAGCCACTCAGCCAGCGGATACACGGTAACGTCGAAATAGCGGCCGATCACATCGATACCGGTCCACATGGGCAGCAGATACAGCACGATGATGAGTATGGGCATGGCGTATTGCTGCAGGTGGTAGTAGTTGGTGAGCGCTTTACCTTTGAGGAACGGCACGATGATAGACGAGCCGTCAAGCGGCGGAATCGGAATGAGGTTAAAAAACGCGAGCGACAGGTTAACCACGATAAAGGCAGCGCCGAAGTTCATGATTTGCGACGCCACGCCAAAAGACATGCTGGCGTAGAGGTTGCCATAGACCAGGTGCATGAGGGCTGCGGCCAGGCACGCGAGTGCGATATTCGATGCGGGGCCTGCCGCGCTCACCAGGACCTCGTCGCGCTTGGGGTGCTTGAGGTTGTTGAGATAGACGGGCACGGGCTTGGCGAAGGCAAATACCGGGCCGCCGGCCGCGAGCATAAGCAGCGGCAGGAGGACGGTGCCAAACGGGTCGATGTGGTTGAGCGGGTTGAGCGAGACGCGGCCACGGGAGCGTGCCGTCTTGTCGCCGAGCGCCCAGGCCGCGGCGGCGTGCGCGCTTTCGTGGATCACGATGCCAACGATGACAGCGACGGCGCTGGCAAGCAGATTCATGAGGTAGCTGCTGGACATAGCACCTCCTAGCGGACGCGGCGCGATGCGCGCGTGAGCAGGTGGTCGACCACAAACAGGATGAC